>NZ_JBFRDQ010000015.1:0-44642 GCF_052113865.1 Allobosea sp. TAB14
GCTCATAACAGCCTCTAAGGCGTTGGCCTCGCGCCCGGCGAGGACTATAGCAACCGCTCCTTCACGAGCGCGAATTCCATGACCCCTGCCAGCGAACGCCTCTCCCTTCCCAAGGACCGCATCAAGGTCCTGCTGCTGGAAGGCATCAACGATTCCGCCGTCGCGCTGCTGACGCAGGCCGGCTACTCCAATCTGGAGCGGCTGCCCAAGGCGCTCGACAAGGCGGCGCTGATCGAGAAGATCCGGGGCGTGCATGTCCTCGGCATCCGCTCGCGCACCCAGCTGACGCCGGAGATCTTCGCCGCCGCCGACCGGCTCTTCGCCGTCGGCTGCTTCTCGGTCGGCACCAACCAGGTCGATCTGGAAGCCGCGCGCCAGCAGGGCGTGCCGGTCTTCAACGCGCCCTTCTCCAACACCCGCAGCGTCGCCGAATTGACCATCGGCGAGATCGTCATGCTGCTGCGCCGGATTCCCGATCGTTCGCGCTCGGCCCATGAAGGCGGCTGGGACAAGTCGGCCGAGGGTTCCTTCGAGGTGCGCGGCAAGACGCTCGGCATCGTCGGCTACGGCAATATCGGCAGCCAGCTCTCGACGCTGGCCGAGGCGATGGGCATGCGCGTGATCTATTACGATCACACCGACCGCCTGCGCCACGGCAACACCGAGCCGGTCGGCAGCCTGGCGGAACTGCTCGGCTCGGCCGACATCGTCTCGCTGCACGTTCCCGAGACGCCGCAGACCCACGGCATGATCGGCGCCGAGCAGCTCGCCCAGATGAACCGCGGCAGCTACCTCATCAACAATTCGCGCGGCACGGTCGTCGATCTCGGCGCGCTGGCGGCGGCGCTGAAGAGCGGCCATCTTGCCGGCGCCGCGGTCGATGTCTTCCCGGTCGAGCCCGCCTCCAACGCCGAACGCTTCGTCTCGCCGCTGCAAGGCTGCGCCAACGTCATCCTGACGCCGCATATCGGCGGCTCGACCGAGGAGGCGCAGGAGCGCATCGGCGCCGAGGTGGCGCGCAAGCTCGTCGATTATTCCGATGTCGGCGCGACGGTGGGCGCGGTCAACTTCCCGCAGGTGCAGATCCCGGCCCGGTCCGTCGGCACGCGCTTCATCCATGTCCAGCGCAATGTTCCCGGCATGCTCAGGCGCCTCAACGACGTCTTCGCCAATCGCCAGGTCAACATCGCCGCGCAGAACTATCACACCGATGGCGAGGTCGGTTACGCGGTCATCGAGGCCGACGGCGTCACCAGCACCGAGGCCAGCGACATCCTGCGCGAGATCCGCGCGCTCGACGGCACGATCCGCGCCCGCCTGCTCTACCAGCGCGGTTGAGGATCAGTCGCGTCAACGCTTTCCCCGGCCGCCGGGCTTGGTCGGCGTCTGGGTCGCGACGGGATCGCTGGCCGGGAAGGTATCCTTCAGCGCCCGGTTGAGCTCGGCGTCCTTGCCGTGCTCGCGCTCGGCCTTGCGCTGCTCCTTCTGCTCCTTGCGCAAGCTCTCCTTGGCCGGATTGGCGGTCGTGGTCATGGGTTGCCCCCCTTTCGATGGCGCCGCGCGGAAACGCGGCCGTCATCTGGGCAACGCGTCAGCTTTGCGCCCGTTCCGCCAGAACGCCAGCGCAGGCGCGCCATGACGAAGCGCTGGCGCCTCTGGACCGCGACGCCCATCCTTCCCATCTGGTGAGGCCACGCCATCGTCGCCGGCTCGCTCCGGCACCAGCCAGCAGGGCCCGCCATGGTCGCGATCTCCGTCCTCGATCTCGTTCCCGTCGTCGAAGGGGAAGGCCCGCGCGAGGCGCTGCTGAAGTCGATCGACCTCGCCCGCCATGCCGAGGCGCTGGGCTTCACCCGCTACTGGGTGGCCGAGCACCACAACATGGTCGGCATCGCYAGCGCCGCGACCTCGGTGGTGATCGGCCAGCTCGCCGCCGCCACGAAGACGATGCGGATCGGTGCCGGCGGCATCATGCTGCCGAATCATGCTCCCCTCGTCATCGCCGAGCAGTTCGGCACGCTGGAGGCGCTCTTTCCCGGCCGCATCGATCTCGGCCTCGGCCGCGCCCCCGGCACCGACCAGCTCACGCTCAGGGCGCTGCGCCGCAGCCCGATGTCCTCCGACAGCTTCCCGCAGGATGTGCTGGAATTGCAGGCGCTCTTCGCCCCGGCCGGCCCCAACCAGGCAATCCGCGCCGTGCCCGGCGAAGGGCTGAACGTGCCGCTCTGGATTCTCGGCTCCAGCCTGTTCGGCGCGCAGCTCGCCGCCGAGCTCGGCCTGCCCTATTCCTTCGCCTCGCATTTCGCCCCGGACGCGCTGATGCAGGCGCTCGCCGTCTATCGCGAGCGCTTCAAGCCGTCGGAGCAGTTGCAGTCCTCCTACGCCATGCCCGGCATCAACGTCGTCGCGGCCGAGACGGATGAGGAGGCGCGCCATCTCGCGACCTCCCTGCAGCAGCGTTTCGTCGGCATGGTCCGCGGCGCGCGCGGCAAGCTCCAGCCGCCGATCGACGATATCGAGCAGTATTGGAGCCCGGCCGAGAAGGCGCATGTCTCGCAGATGCTGCGCTATGCCTTCATCGGCTCGCCCGAGACGTTGCGGCGCGAGCTCGGCGCCTTCGTCGCCAATACCGGCGCCGACGAGATCATGGTCACGGCCCCAATCTTCGACCATGAGAAGCGCAAGCGCTCCTTCGAGATCGTCGCCGAACTGGCCCCCGAGCTCGCGAAGGYGCGCGGCGCCGCGTGACGCGCAGGGCCGGATTTGCGGCCGGACAACGCGCTCATGATCCAGATAGGAATGACACGCATTCGCGATTTTAATGCGAATGCTTATGACTTCCAAAAAGGCAGCTTTTGCAAATAGCCGCACTCATTGCTATGGGCTGAGCATGAGTGAAACCGACCGGCGCGTTGYCGTTTTCGAAAGCCAGTTGAAGGGGGCGGGCCTGCGSATGACGCAGCAGCGCCGSCTGATYCTGCGCGTGCTGGCCGAGGCCGACGATCAYCCCGACGCSAAGGGCATCTTCACGCGCGCCTTCGCGCAGGATCCGACGCTCTCGCTCTCGACCGTCTACCGCACCATGAAGGTGCTGGAATCGCAGGGCGCGATCGAGCGGCACGCCTTCGAGGACGGCATCTCGCGCTATGAGCACGCCGACCAGCAGCACCACGACCATCTCATCGACGTCGATACCGGGGACGTGATCGAGTTCTCCTCGGATGCGATCGAAGAGCTGCAGCGGCGCATCGCGGCCGAACTCGGCTACGAGCTCGTCCGCCACCGGCTCGAACTCTACGGCCGCAAGAAGCAACCCGCGCGCAAGGGCCGCAAGGAGCCGGGCCCCAGGGAACGCTGAGCCCGCTCAGCCGTCGACGATGTCGTCGTATTCCGGATGCTTCGCGACCCAGGCCTTTAGGAACGGGCAGCGCACCACCGCCTTGCGCCCGCTCGCCCGGATCAGCTCGAACACGCCCTTGGCCAGCCGCGAGCCGACGCCCTGACCGGCGAACTGCTCGGGCACCTCGGTATGGATCAGGACGAGCCGGTTGCCATCCATCCGATAGGCGACAACCGCAGTGCCGCCCTCGAGAGCGAGCTCGAAGCGGTTCTCTCCCGGTTTCTCGACGACGTCCATCGCGTCTCTCCTTGGCGGCCCGTGCTATTGGCCCGGCTTCTGCTGGGCCGGCGCTGACGGCGGGGCCGGCTGCGGTTGCGCCGGGGGCGGCTGGTCGGACTGCGCTTGCGGCGAAGGCTGGGCCGGCTGCTGCGGGGCCGGCTTCTCGCTGGCCTCCGCGCGCCACGGATAGCTCCAGGTTTCCGTCAGCGTCTTGGGGCCGCTCTTCAGGAAGGCGCGCATCTCGGCGAGCTGCCCCGGCTCGCCGGTGATGTCGACGAAGGCGCGGAAACCGTTGATCTTCGGGTTCGGCACCAGGAAGGCGCGATCGATCTTGCCGCGGGTGATCGACGGCACGATCTCCACCTTGTCCGGCTGCTTGAGATGGTAGTCGAGATCGCCGCCGGCGAAATCGACGATGAAGCGGCGCGCGCCGTCCGCCACCGGCTCGACCGAGCCGAGCGCCTTCGGCGCCGCCTGGAAGGTGTTGACCACGCGCCCGCCCGGATGGAGATCGCTGGAATCCAGCATCGCCGTCAGCCGGTAGCCGAAGGCGAATTCCTTGCCCGGCTCCAGCGGTGTCTTCGGCGTCCACTGCACGACGACATTGTCGTTGCTCTCATCGGTCGTCGGCATCTCGATCAGCTCGATCACGCCCTCGCCCCAGTCGCCCTGCGGCTCGACCCAGTAGGACGGCCGGCGCTCATAGGCGAGGTCGAGATCCTGATAGTGCTCGAAATTGCGGTCGCGCTGCATCAGGCCGAAGCCGCGTGGACTGCGCTCGACGAAGGCGGAGACCGCCTGCTGCTTCGGGTTGCGCAGCGGCCGCCACAGCCACTCGCCCGAGCCCGAATGGATCATCAGCCCGTCGGAATCGTGCAGCTCCGGGCGGTAATCCTCGAAGAAGCGSCGGTCGTTCTCRCCGGTGAAGAACATCGAGGTCAGCGGCGCGAGCCCGAGCCTCTCGATCGGCTTGCGCGGGATGAGCGTCGCCGCGACCTCGACCAGCGTGTCGACATCCGGATAGATCGTGAAGCGATAGGCGCCGGTCAGCGAAGGCGAATCGAGCAGCGCGTTGACGATGATCCGCTCCGCATTCGCGGCCGGCTGCTCGACCCAGAACTCGCGGAAGACCGGGAATTCCTCGCTGTTCGTGCCTGCCCCGATGGCGAGCCCGCGCGCCGACAGCCCGTAGCGCTGTTCGCGGCCGAGCACGCGGAAATAGCTCGCCCCGATGAAGGCGATCAGTTCGTCGAGGACGCGCGGATCGTTGAGCGGGTAGTGCAGCCGGAAGCCGGCGAAGCCGAGATTGACCGGCAGCGGCTTGTCGAACTTGACCTTGCCGTAGTCGAACAGATTGGCCGAATAGGGCACCGGCGTCGGCACGCCGTCGCGCACCACATTGACCGTAACCGGCCGGGTGAACAGGAAGCCCGGATGGAACATCTGCATCCGGRAGGGCGAGCCGTTCTGCGCGAGCAGGGCCCGGTCCGGGCGGAAGCGGATATCGCGCCAGGAATCGTAGTCGAGCCGCGCAAGCGGCTCGGGCAGGGCCGCCGGCGGCTCATAGGCGACAGCGGCGACCTCGCGCGCCCGGCGCTGCACGTCCTCGAAGCCGAAGCGCGGCTGTGGCGGCGTCTGCGGCGGCGGCACCGGGTTCGGATTCTGCGGCTGCTGCGCCAGCAGGGCGGACGGAGCCGCCGAAAGGCACAGCATGGCGGAAATCCCGCCAAGGACGCGGCGGCGGTCAAACTTCGTCATCTCTCGTCCGTCTACTGGGTACCGGTTGTCGCGGAGGCGCCTGCGCCAGCGACTTAACGCCATGAAATGGGGCCGGTCTAGGGCAGCGCGATTGACAAGACATGAAGAGATGGCAACCTTTGCCCCCGGCCGGATGCGGCCAGCCGCTCGCGCCCTTTGGGCATGGTGAACGCATCCCTTGAGACGACGCTGTCCTGATCCCGCTCTCCTCGCGGACGGATATCGGCAAGGCGAGCCCCGATCGTTTCCGTCCCGAACGAGAAGGATCACGACGATGCGCGATTTCCGCGACGCGAAGCTGATGGCGAAAAGCCTGCGCGAGGCCATGGCCGCCAGGCAGGTTCAGCTGACCCATTCCGAGACCCTCGAGATCGTGGCGCGCCAGTTCGGCCATGACGACTGGAACGTGCTGGCGGCCAGGATCGGCGAGGCCGGGCTGGCCATGCCGGCCGAAAAGCCCGCCGAAGCCGTGCGCCTGCGGATGGGCATCCCGATCCTGCGCATCTTCGACGAAGCCAAGGCAAAGGAGTTCTATCTCGACTTCCTCGGCTTCCGCATGGACTGGGACCATCGCTTCGGGCCGAACACGCCGCTCTATATGCAGGTCTCGCGCTCGGGGCTCGAGCTCCATCTCTCCGAGCATCACGGCGACGCCAGCCCCGGCTCGACCGTTTTCGTCTGGATGGACGGCATCGACGCCCTCCATGCCGAGCTGATCGCAAAGCGCTATACCTATTCGCGACCGGGCATCGAGGAGGATGGGCCGGGCGGGCGCACCCTGCAGGTGCCGGACCCGTTCGGCAATCGAATCCGCTTCTGCGAGAAGCGCGGCTAACCCATAGTCGGCACAGCGCTTTCCGCCGTTAACCCGTTCCCGGACGCGCGCAGATCCGCCCTGCAAAAAAATGCGGCTTCGGGTTCACAAAACACTTGTGGTCCGGGGTCGCTATCCGTATATCGCGTTCACCCAATTCGCACGTGCCTGTGGCCGCGTGCTGGTCGGTGGGCATCCGGACAAGAGGCCGGACAGCCGCCAGGGGTTGGAGGACGGATGGAGGGGATGGACATCCCTCAAATCACGCCTCCCAGTCTCCGCAAGGAGATTGTTCCCCGACACAGACCAGCAGCCGGAGGCAAAACCGGCGAACCCCGAATCTCCACGGGGGACGCAGCTTAAAGCAACGACGGAGCGGGCTTTTTTGGTCTCGTTGGTCCTCCAAAGGCCAACACCGAAGAGGCTTGTCCTTCATTGCCGGCCGTGCGGGGTCTTCCCCAATCGAACGGTGTTTCGGGTCCGGACGTTTCGTCCGCTGTCGCCGGCGTCTCCACAGCGCCTCGCGACGGCAGCGATTCATTCGGCGATACATCGYATCGGCGCCGCTTGCGCCGGGGGAGTCGCGCGTCATGACCGASCGCATCCGTGARTTTCTKCGTAMCCGCCGYGARGACGGKCCCTGCGTCGTCATCGATMYCGATGTCGTGCGCGAGAAYTATCRYGCCTTCKCCCGKGCSCTGCCCGACACSCGCGTCTTCTACGCGGTGAAGGCCAACCCGGCTCCGGAGGTGCTTGCCCTGCTCGCCAAGCTCGGCTCCTGCTTCGACTGCGCCTCGGTCGTCGAGATCGAGCTCGCGCTCGCCGCCGGCGCCACCGCCGACCGCATCTCCTTCGGCAACACCATCAAGAAGGAACGCGACGTCGTGCGCGCCATGGAGCTCGGCGTGCGCCTCTTCGCCGTCGACTGCACGGCCGAGGTCGAGAAGGTCGCCCGTTCGGCGGACAAGACCGGCACGAAGGACGCGCGCATYTTCTGCCGCATCCTCTGCGACGGYGCCGGCGCCGACTGGCCGCTCTCGCGCAAGTTCGGCTGCGTGCCCGARATGGCGGCGGATGTGCTCGAGCACGGCCATCGCCTGGGCCTGACCGCCTATGGCATCTCGTTCCATGTCGGTTCGCAGCAGGCCAATGTGAACGCCTGGGATTCCGCCCTGGCCTCGGCCTCGGCGGTCTTCAAGGAGTGCGCCACCCGTGGCATCTCGCTGTCGATGGTCAACCTCGGCGGCGGCTTCCCGGCGCGCTACCTGAAGCCGATTCCGGGCGTGCCCTCCTATGGCGACGCGATCTTCCGGGCACTGTCGAAGCATTTCGGCAACCAGCTCCCCGAGACGATCATCGAGCCGGGCCGCGGCATGGTCGGCGAAGCCGGCCTGATCGAGGCCGAGGTCGTGCTGATCTCGAAGAAGGCCGAGGACGACAAGGTCCGCTGGGTCTATCTCGACATCGGCAAGTTCAACGGCCTGGCCGAGACGATGGACGAGGCGATCCGTTATCCCATCCGCACGGAGCGCGATGGCGATGCGACGGTTCCCTGCGTGCTCGCCGGCCCGACCTGCGACTCGGTCGACGTCATGTACGAGAAGACCCCGTACATGCTGCCCTTCTCGCTGGAGATCGGCGACAAGGTGCTGATCGAGGGCACGGGCGCCTATACGACGACCTATTCGGCCGTCGCCTTCAACGGCTTCCCGCCGCTGAGGCAGTACGTCATCTGACCTGGGAGGGCTGACCGGCCCTCCCTCACCAATCGGGTCCGGCGAAGCGCCCTGTCCGAAACGGCAGGCTGCCCGGCGAAATCCGGGCGGAGCGACCGCGTCTCCAGAATGGAGCGCGGGCGTGGCTCCCGCCGGACCCCTCTTCCCACATCCTGTTCTGCTTGTGGCCGCGTTCGCGCGGCGCCGGGAAGGTCCGCCAGGAAGCGGGCGCTCCGGCCGGAGGTGCGTCATGATCCGGATCCGCGACGAAATCGTTGCCGATGTTCCCGCCCGCGAGGCGCTGCTCGACCGTTGCCTCGGCGAGCGCCGCACCGCCAAGTCGAGCGAGCGCCTGCGCGAGGGCCGCTTGCCGGCGGAAGGGCTCGCCCTGACCGCCGAGCTGGACGGCGAGATCGTCGGCACGGTCCGACTCTGGCATGTCGAAGCCAATGGCGTGCCTGCGCTCATGCTCGGCCCGCTCGCGGTGAAGCCCGAGCTTCAGGGCGAGGGCCTCGGCAAGATGCTGATGCGCGAGGCGCTCTGGCGCGCGGCCTGCCGTGGCCACGGAGCGGTCATCCTCGTCGGCGACGCGTCCTATTACGCCCGCTTCGGCTTCGATCCGGCGCTGACCCGCGACCTCGCCATGCCCGGCCCGGTCGAGCGCGAACGCTTCCTCGCCATCGAATTGCGCGACGGCGCACTCGATGGCGCGCATGGCGTGCTCATCGCGGCCGGCGAAACGGCCGAAGGCGTTGCGCCGCTGCGCAAGGCAGCCTGAAATATAGACAGCGCACCCCGCGACATGCGGGGTTCGTCACCGAGTTGTCATCCCACCGTGACGGCTCCGTCACCGACCCCGGCCATGACCGCGCCCCAAGACGGGACGCATCATGGCCGACACCATCATCGCAAGCCGGCCGGCACCAGCATGGCGCCTGGCGATCAGGCATCCACGCCGGAAGACGCTCGTCGCCTTCGGCCTGCTCGCGCCTTCGCTCGTGCTGCTGGCGCTGTTCACCTACTGGCCGATCATCCAGTTGACCTGGCAGTCGCTGCACGGCCAGCAACGTGTCGGCGGGCCGCAGGTCTATACCGGCCTGAAGAACTTCGCCGATCTCGTCGCTGACCCCGCCTTCCGCAAGGCGCTGGTCAACAATCTGATCTATGCCTTCGGCACGGTGCTGCCGAGCCTCGTGCTGGCGCTGGGCTTCGCGCTGGCGCTGGCGCGCTCGAACCGCATCAACACCGTGCTGCGTTCGCTGTTCTTCCTGCCGGTGCTGCTGCCGCTCGTCGCCGCCGCCTCGATCTTCCTGTTCCTGTTCCTGCCCAATGTCGGGCTTCTCGACTACTACCTCGCCAAGCTCGCCCTCTCCGGCCCGAACTGGCTCGGCGACCCCGATGTCGCGCTCTGGTCGATCATGGTGCTGACGATCTGGAAGAACGCCGGCTACTACATGCTGTTCTTCCTCGCCGGGTTGCAGGCGATTCCGGCGGACGCCAACGAGGCGGCGATCCTCGAAGGCGCCAATCCCTGGCAGCGCCTGCGCTATGTCACCCTGCCCTATCTCAAGCCCACCATCGGCTTCGTCCTCGTCATCGGCCTGACCAATGTCGTGACGCAGGTCGACCACGTCTTCGTGCTGACCAAGGGCGGCCCGGCCGACGCCACCAACCTGCTGCTGTTCTACGTCTACCAGCAGGCGGTCGAGAATTATGAGCCGGGCCGGGCGGCCGCCGGCTCACTGGCGATGCTCGGGCTCCTGCTGGCGCTGACGGCGRCTTCGCTGCGCACTCTCGAGCGCTCCTTCGGGGAGCCGGAATCATGAGCGTCGCCAATCGCGAGATCTCGCCGAAGCTCGGCTATGGCGCGACATTGCTGGTCGCCGCGCTCTGGGCCGTGCCGTTCCTCTGGATGCTGGTCGCGGCCTTCAACCCGGAGAGCACCGGCGCCGGCATGGCCGCGCTGATCCCGGACTATGTGCCGAGCCTCGCCAATTTCGCCGAGGCCTGGGGGCTCGCCGATTTCCCACGCTACGGCCTCAACACCGCGATCATCAGCTTCGGCATCCTAGCGGTGCAGTTCGTCACGATCACGCTGGCGGGCTATGCCTTCGCGCGGATCGACTTCCCCGGCCGCAGCTTCTGCTTCTATCTGTTCCTGACGCAGCTCATGCTGGCGCCGGTCGCGCTGATCGTGCCCAATCTGGTGACGATCGCCTCGCTCGGCCTCTATGACAGCCTGCTCGGCGTGATGGCGCCCTATTTCGCCTCCGCCTTCGGCACCTTCCTGATGCGGCAGGCCTTCCGCGCGATCCCGCGCGAGCTGGAGGAAGCCGCGCTGATCGACGGCGCTTCCATCGGGCAGCGCATCCGCCTGATCTACCTTCCGCTGGCCAAGCCCTCGCTGATCGCCTTCGCGATCGTCTCGGTCACCAGCCACTGGAACGAGTTCCTCTGGCCGCTGATGGTGATCAATTCGCCCGATCTGCGCCCGCTCACCGTCGGGCTCGCCACCTTCACCCGTGGCGCCGAGGGCGCGCAGGCCTGGGGCGTCATCGCGGCAGGCACGCTCATCGTCAGCGCGCCGCTGATCCTCGCCTTCGTCCTGTTCCAGCGCGCCTTCGTCAACTCCTTCGTCTCCTCCGGCATCAAATAGAGGATTGCCTCATGACGACCACCCGCCGTTCCCTTCTCGCCGGCGCCGCCCTCGCCGCGACCCTCGCAATGACGCCGGCCTTCGGACAGTCCCCGACCGAGATCGAGCTGTTCTTCCCGGTTCCCGTCGACGGGCAGCTCGCCCGCGACATGGCCACCCTGATCAAGGAGTTCAACGAGGGCCATCCGGCGATCAAGGTGRCGCCGGTCTATACCGGCTCCTATGACGAGACCCTGATCAAGACCCGCGCCGCGATGAAGGCCGGCAAGCCGCCGGCGGTCTCGATCATGTCCGCGAACTTCCTGCGCGACCTCCAGATCGAGGGCGAGATCCAGCCGCTCGACACGCTGATCAAKGCCGACGGCAAGAGCAACGACCAGTTCATGGGCCAGTTCTTCCCGGCGCTCTCCGGCAATGCCGTGCTCGACCGCTCGGTCTATGGCGTGCCCTTCCACAACTCGACGCCGATCCTCTACATCAACGCCGAGCACTTCAAGGAAGCCGGGCTCGACCCCGAGAACCCGCCGAAGAACTGGGCCGAGCTCGCCGCCGCCGCCGCGAAGCTGACCAAGCGCGAGGGCGACCGCGTCACGCGCTGGGGTATCGCGATCCCCTCGCAATATGACACCGGCGGCTGGCTGCTGCAGGCGCTGACCTATTCGAATGGCGGGCGCTGGTTCAACGTCGATTATGCCGGCGAGGTCTATTACGACGAGCCCTCGACGCTGGGCGCGCTGACCTTCTGGAGCGACCTCGTCAAGAACAAGGTCCTGCAGCCGGGCGTGCAGCAGAACGGTGCGGTCTCGACCGCCTTCCTTTCTGGCCAGGCCTCGATGATGCTGCATTCGACCGGCTCGCTCACCTTCGTGCGCAGCAATGCCAAGTTCCCGCTCAAGGTCGCCTTCGTGCCGAAGAACCTGCAGAATCAGGTTCCGATCGGCGGCGCCTCGCTGGTGGTTCCGACAGGCGTCGAGGGCRAGCGCCGCAAGGCCGCCTGGACGCTGATCAACTGGATGACCAGCCCTGAGAAATCGGGCTGGTGGAGCCGCGCCACCGGCTATTTTGCGCCGAACATGCAGGCCTATGAACTGCCCGAGATGAAGGCCTTCCTCGACAAGAACCCTGACGCCAAGGTCGCCGTCGACCAGCTCGCCTATGCCAGGCCGTGGTTCGCCACCTACAAGACCGTGCCGGTCCGCAAGGCGGTCGAGGACGAGCTCGCCAATGTCCTCTCCGGCAAGAAATCGCCGAAGGAGGCGCTGGTCGCCGCCCAGAAGGGCCATGACGGCATTCCGGACACCGCCCATGCTCATCGCCCATCTCACCGACCTGCATATCCGCCCGCGCGGCAAGCCGGCCTATCGCGTCTCCGAGACCAATGCGCTGACCGAGCGCGCCATCGACGCGATCGCGGCGCTGCGCCCGCGCCCCGATCTCGTGGTGATCACCGGCGACCTGACCGATTGCGGCCTGCCGGAGGAATATGCGCTGCTGGAAGCCATGCTGCGCCGATTGCCGATGCCGGTGCTGCTGGTGCCGGGCAATCACGACCGCCGCGAGACGCTGCTCGCCGGCCTGAGCTTCGACCCACGCAGCCTGCGCGAGGACGGCTTCGTCCAGTTCTGCGCCGATCTCGGCCCGATGCGCTTGATCGGCCTCGACACGCTGCTGCCGGGCCAGAGCGCCGGCGCGCTCTGCGGGACGCGGCTCGCCTTCCTCGACAAGGCGCTGACCGAGGCGCAGGGGCGTCCGGTCGCGATCTTCATGCACCACCCGCCCTTCGACTGCGGCATCCGCCACATGGACGCCATCCGCCTGCTCGAGGGCGCCGAGGAATTCGCGGCCATCGTCGCGCGCCATCCCAATGTCGAGCGCATCCTGTGCGGCCATCACCACCGCCCGATCGTGACGCGTTTCGCCGRCACCCTCGCCCAGATCGCCCCCTCGGTCACCCATCAGGGCTACCGCGGCTGTTGACGCCGGGGCCGCCCGCCCATACCAGCCTTCGCTTCGATGTTTCCCGAACCCAGGAGTTCAAAAGAATGACGGATTGGCCCGTATACGGCGAGATCACCGGCCCGATCGTGATGATCGGCTTCGGCTCGATCGGCCGCGGGACGCTGCCGATGATCGAACGGCATTTCAAATACGACAAGAGCCGCTTCGTGGTGATCGCGCCGGACGACGAGAACCGGGCGCTCCTCGATGAGCGTGGCATCCGCTTCATCCAGGAAGCGCTGACGCCCGAGAACTACAAGGCGCTGCTCGAACCGCTGCTGACGGCCGGCGGCGGACAGGGTTTCTGCGTGAACCTGTCCTGCGACACCGGCTCGCGCGACCTCATGGAATTCTGCTCCAGCTTAGGGGCGCTTTATATCGACACCGTCAACGAGCCCTGGCTCGGCTTCTATTTCGACGAGAGCAAGGGGCCGGGCGAGCGTTCGAACTATGCCCTGCGCGAGATGACGCTGGCCGCCAAGCGCGCCCGTCAGCCTGGTTCGACGACGGCCATTTCCTGCTGCGGCGCCAATCCGGGCATGGCCTCCTGGCTCGCCAAGAAGGCCCTGCTGAACGTCGCCGCCGACATGCGCCTCAACGTGCCGCAGCCGAAGACCCGCGAGGAATGGGCCGCGCTGATGAAGCAGGTCGGCGTCAAGGGCATCCATATCGCCGAGCGCGACACGCAGCGTTCGAAGAACCCCAAGCCGCCCGGCGTCTTCGTCAACACCTGGTCGGTCGAGGGCTTCATCTCCGAGGGCGTGCAGCCGGCCGAGCTCGGCTGGGGCACCCATGAGAAATGGATGCCGGAGAATGCCCGCACCCACGAGACCGGCTCCCAGGCCGCGATCTACCTGATGCAGCCCGGCGCCGAGACCAAGGTGCGCAGCTGGTGCCCGACGCCGGGCCCGCAATACGGCTTCCTGGTGACGCATAACGAGTCGATCTCGATCGCGGACTATTTCACCGTGCGCGACGAGAGCGGCAAGGCGATCTACCGGCCGACCTGCCACTACGCCTATCACCCTGCGAACGATGCAGTGCTCTCGCTCCACGAGATGTTCGGCAATGCCGGCCGTCCGCAGGAGAAGCACCACATCCTCGAGGAGAACGAGGTCGTCGACGGCATCGACGAGCTCGGCGTGCTGCTCTACGGCCACGACAAGGGCGCCTATTGGTTCGGCTCGCAGCTCTCCACCGAGGAAGCGCGCAAGCTCGCTCCGTACCAGACCGCGACCGGCCTGCAGGTCACCTCGGCCGTGCTCGCCGGCATGGTCTGGGCGCTCGAGAATCCCAATGCCGGTATCGTCGAGGTCGAGGAGATGGATCTCGACCGCTGCCTGGGAATCCAGATGCCCTATCTCGGTCCGGTGAAGGGCTATTACACCGACTGGACCCCGCTCGACGGCCGCCCGGGCCTGTTCCCGGAGGACATCGATACCAGCGATCCCTGGCAGTTCAGGAACATCCTGGTTCGGTGAGCGAGACCCGTCATTCTCCGGCGCCGCGCAGCGGCGACCCGAGAATCTCATGACGCGGGACAAGAACGGGCGCTACGGCGCCCGTTTCACATTAACACCCGCCAAAAGCGCCCCGCCCGCCAGGAAGAACACGATCAGCACCGCCAGGCCCGCGCGCTGGCTGGCGAAGACGCTCGTCGCCAGCGCGACCAGCGTCGGCCCCATGAAGGACGTCACTTTCCCCGACAGGGCGAAGAGCCCGAAGAACTCGCCGATCCGCCCCTCCGGCGCGAGCCGCGCCAGCAGGCTGCGCGAAGCCGCCTGCATGGGACCGGCGACGAGGCCGATCAGCAGGCCGAGGCCGAGATAGACCTTCTCCGGCAGCGAGGCATAGAGTCCGTCGCCCGGGACAGGCGGGGCAACCGGGATCACGAACAGGATATGGTCGGCGCTCAGCGAGAGAATGCCGAGGCAGGCGAAGAGCAGGCAGGCGATCGAGCCCAGGATCACCGGCTTGCCGCCGATGGCATCGTCGAGCTTGCCGCCGAGCCAGGCGCCGAGCGTGCCGGTGACGGTGAGCAGGATGCCGAAGACGCCGAGCTCGATGGTCTGCCAGCCGAAKACGCCGGCCGCATAGATGCCGCCGAAGGCGAAGAGCGCGACCAGCGCATCCTGGTAGATCATGTTCGCGAGCAGGAAGCGCCCGAGCGCAGGCAGCTTGGGCAATTCCGCGATCGTCGCCTTGAGCCGTCCGACGCCGCCTTGCGCCGCCTCCTTGAGCCGCATCCCGGTTCGCGGCGAATCGGGAGTGAGCAGAAACATCGGCGCGACGAAGACGATGAACCACAGCGCCGTCAGCGGCCCGGAGAAACGGTCGCCCTCGCGGCTGGCGGCATCGAGCCCGAAGATCGGCGACAGCCCGGCCAGCGTCTTGCCGGTATGCGGATCGGCCGCCAGCAGGCCAAGCGTCACCGCCAGCGAGAGGAGGCCGCCGAGATAGCCGACCGCCCAGCCCGTGCCGGAGAGCCAGCCCAGCCGCTCCGCCGGCACCAGCCGCGTCATCATCGCATTGTTGAAGGTCGTCGCGAATTCGGCGCCGACCGTCGCGATGACGAAGCCGGCGAGCGCGATCGTCACCGCCCATGGCGAGCCGGGCACCGCGAACCAGAGCATGGCCGAACCGATCACCAGCAGCGCCCCGAAGGCCGCGATCCAGGGCTTGCGCGGCCCCGTCCGGTCGGCGACGCCACCGAGCAGCGGCGAGAGCAGCGCGATGCAGAAGCCGGCGAAGCCCGTGGCATAGCCCCACAGCGCCTGCCCCTCCGCCGCATCGCTCGCCAGGGCCGAGGCGAAGAACGGTGCGAAGACGAAGGTGGTGATCAGCGTGAAGAAAGGCTGCGCCGACCAGTCGAAGAAGATCCAGGCCACGACCGCGCGCCGCGGCGGCCAGGTCGACGGCGGCGCAACGGAAACCGGCTCGGACGAGGAAATGGCGGAGCTCACTGCAGCGTCGTGTCCGGATCGCCGCCGCCGCGCGCCAGCTCGATCTCGGTGATCGCCACCAGCACCTCGGCGCGCTCCTTGAGGCTGCGCGCCTCCAGCAGCGCCTGCTTCTCGCGCGGGCCGAAGGGGCACATCATCGCCAACGCGTTGACCAGCGCCTCGTTCGGCGCCTCATGGACGCCCTTCCAGTCGATCTTGAGGTCGTTCGCCTTGGCGAAGTCGCGCAACGCCTTGAGCAGCCCGTCGCGATCGACCGCCTCCTCGCCCGAGCGGGCGATGAAATCGACCGCGAAGGGCTCGTAATCCACCCGTCCCTGCCGGTAGGGCGTCACCACGGACAATTCCTCCACGACGCGGAAACGGCTGATGCCGGTCAGGCTGATGATGTAGCGATCGTCGCCGGTCTCGGCGAACTGGGTGATGCGGCCAAGACAGCCGACCCTGACCAGCGGCGGAATCTCGACGCGGCGACCGTCATCCGGCTCGGGCTGGATCATCCCGATGACGCGGTCGCCCCGGATCGCGTCATCGATCATCGCCAGATAGCGCGGCTCGAAGATATTGAGCGGCATCTGTCCGCGCGGGAGCAAGAGCGCGCCGGTCAAAGGGAAGAGCGGGATCACCTGCGGGCAATCCCCGGCCCCCTTGTAGACGGCGTTCATGCCCATCCGCGCATCCTCGCTTCAGGAAAACAGCAGGGTCGACAGCTTCCGGCGTCCGCCCACGCTTGCCTCGTCCATCGGCCCCCAGGCCTCGAAGAACTGGAGGAGCTGCTTACGCGCGCCATCGTCGTTCCACTTCCTGTCGGCCTTGATGATGGCGATCAGATGGTCAACGGCCTCCTCGCGCTTGTCGCGCGCATTGAGCGCCAGCGCGAGATCGAAGCGCGCCTGATAGTCCTTCGGATCGGCGGCGACCTTCGCCTCGAGCTCGGCCGTGTCGCCGAGCGAGGCGGCCTGCTCGGCAAGCTCGATAGCGGCCCGCACGGCGGCGATCGCCTGGTCGCTCGCCTTCTCCTGCGGCGCCATGGCGAGGATGCCCTTGGCGCCCTCGATGTCGCCGGTGTCGAGATGCAGCCGCGAGAGGCCGGCGATGGCGCCGAGGTTCTCCGGCTCCAGCTGCAGGGCATGCCCGTAGAGCTCGCTCGCCCCGGCGGCATCGCCGGCCGCGAGCGCTTCCTGAGCGGCCGCGAGCAATTCCTCCGCCTCGCCCGGCCCGACCGGCCCGACAAGGCGCTCGATGAAGGCTTTCACCTGGCTTTCCGGCTGCGCGCCCATGAAGCCGTCGATCGGCTGGCCCTGCTTGAAGGCGATGACGGCGGGAATCGACTGGATGCCGAGCTGGCCGGAGATCTGCGGATGCTCGTCGATGTTCATCTTGACGAGCTTGACCTTGCCGCCGGCGGCCTTGACCGCCTTCTCGATGACGGGCGTCAGCTGCTTGCACGGCCCGCACCACGGCGCCCAGAAATCGACCAGCACCGGCTGCTGCATCGATTCGGCGATGACGTCCTGGCGGAAGCCCTGGGTGGTGGTGTCCTTGATCAGGCCGGGTTGCTCGGCCGCCTCGCCATTGACCAGCATGGGTCGCCCTTCGTGATGCCGTCGTTCCGACGTTCGGATTCGTGCGTTTTCAGCAATTGGCGGCCGCGACGCGGCCGCCCCTTAAATGGGGAGCTTTAGCCGTTCTGTCCATCGGGCGGCACCGGCAAATCGACGATCAGCGGCTCATGGCCGGTCTCGCGCAGGAAGGCGACGAGATCGTCCCGGCCGATGCGCAGGGTCGCGGTGTTGACCAGGGGATGGAAGTTGACCTCCTCGCCGGTCGTCAGATTGACGTCGAGCACCATGGTCACCGCCCCTTCGCGATCGTTGACGACGGCAAAGGCCGTGACCGAGCCCGGCGTGACGCCCAGCTTCTCCAGCAGCAATTCGGCCGACCCGAAGGACAGCCGGCCGCTGGCGCCCAGCGTCTCGTGCAAGCGCTTCAGGTCGATGCGTGCGTCGGATTTGGCCGAGACCAGGAAGAGCCGGCCCTTCTTGTCCTTCAGGAACAGGTTCTTGGTCTGCAATCCGATCATCATGTCGCGATGCGGCGCGGTCTCCGCCACCGTGAACACGGCCGGATGGTCGGTGCGGTGGAACGCGATGCCGCTCGCCGCGAGGCGCGCGCACAGCTCCGCATCGGTCAGAGGGACGATCTGGGACGTGGGAATCATGGCGGGGCGGGAAACCGTTTCAATCCGATCCGATCCGGCTCTAGACCATTTAAGTCGCCAGCGGAATCCGCATTTCCGGCAAGGACGGGCCGCGCCGCGCGCCGAGCCGTCTCCGGCCCGGAATCGACGGACCCCGCCCTCCGGCATTCCGAGGCGCGAAGCCGGTCCGCTGCGGGATTTATCGACAGGCGGCAAAAAAACTTTGCCGAAACGCTTGCACTCCGCAGCGCTTTGGGGCAATAACCCGGCCGCGCCGCCACGGCGTGACTGTCTCGGATGCGGGTGTAGCTCAGGGGTAGAGCACAACCTTGCCAAGGTTGGGGTCGAGGGTTCGAATCCCTTCGCCCGCTCCAGACAATCTCAAGGCTTGAGAAGCATGCAAGCGTCGGATTTTCCGGCGCTTTTTGCTTTTCTGGCGCCCGAAGGCCGATGGCGTCGAGACCTTCGGCCTCGTCACGGCGTTCCACCCCGCAATCGGCCCGAACAGCACCCACGCGGGAAGCCGGGATCGGGGAAAGGCGCATGCGTCGGCGGCTCAGGCGATCCGCTCGCGCCGCTCGACCTCGACCGCATCGCCGGCGATACGCGCCACCGCCTCGCCGAAGCTGCGCGCGATGAAATCGGCCTCCGGGACATGGCCGACCGCCTCAGGGGCTGCGGGCTCGTCAGGGTCCTGCCAGATCACGAGACCGATGCGGACACTCGGCCATTGGCGCTTCAGCCGCCGGACCAGGAAACGACCGCTGCGGAGCGAGCCGGCATTCAACAGGCATACGGCAACCGTATCGATATCGGAAGCACCGTCCGGCCGCGCCGTTCCCAGCGCGGCGCGGGCGACCGCCAGCGCCCGCGCGCCGTCCGCGGTGAGAACCTGGGCGAGCATCGTCGCGCTGACATCGTCCAGCACGCTTCGCCCGCCGACGCAGAGCACGGATCGCGTCGGCGCGCACGCAGTGGCGGCGCCGGCTTCCGCGTCCTCCGGTTTCTCGGGCTCGCTGTCGGCCGGAGCCGCCGCCTCGGCCAGATTGGCGATGACGGCCTGGGCGGCGGATGACACCGTCTTGAGCTGGCCATCGGCCATGACGCCGCGCTGGCGGTCGCGATCGGCCAGGATCAGGGCGGGAATGGCGACCTCGCCGTAGATCTCCGACAACGGCCTCTCCTCCAGCATTTCCTCGAGCTGGTCGGTGGCCTCGTTCGGGTCGTTGGCGAGCAGCCTCTGGTAAAGCCGCATCTCGGGGTCGAGAACCGGCTCGTTGCCGAGGAGCACCTCGAAGAACTGGAACTGGGGCACATGCTTGCCGAGCACGACGAGGCACACGGTGAGCGGCGTCGACATCACCAGCCCGACCGGCCCCCACAGCCAGGTCCAGAAGATCGCCGAAACGATGATGGCGAGCGGCGACAGTCCCGTCCGGGATCCGTAGAGCCAGGGCTCCACGACGTTGTTGATGACGAGCTCGATGACGATGAAAAGCGCCCCGACCCATAACAGCAGCGTCCAGCCGGGCGAGACCGCGACGGCGAGGAACAGTGGCAGGACCATCGAGACGGCCGGGCCGATATAGGGCACGAAACGCATGACGATGCCCAGCGCCCCCCACAGCGCCGCATTGGGGATGCCGATCCACCACAGGCCGAGGGCGACCGGCACGCCATAGAACAGGTTGACCATGAGCTGCGTGAGCAGGTAACGGCCGACGCGGCTGCCCGCCTCCTGCAGGGCTTCGGTCGTCCGGTGCAAATCGCCGTAGCCGGCGAGCCGGATGAAGCGGTCGCGCAGATCCTCGCGCTCCAGCAGCATGAAGATGACCACCACGACGACCAGACCCGCCGTCGCCAGCGGGCCGATCAGCGGGGCGATCACGCTCGTCAGGATCTGGATCGGCTGCTCGGGCGAATAGATCTGCACGAGCATCGGGCCGCTGCTGTCACCGTCCGGCCGCCCGGCGGGAGTATCGCCACGGCTAATTTCGCGCCCGACCCGTTCCACCGCCTCGGTGATCTGGGAGATGATGCCGTTCTCGGCGCCCGCATGCTTCAGGTTGCGGATCTTCTCCAGGATGTTGGACTGGTAGGTCGGCAACTGGCCGGAGAGCTCGGAAACCTGGCTCGCCACCAGGAAGCTGAAAGCCGCGATGCCGATGAAGGCCGCCGTGACCACGATGATGACGGCCGGCGTACGCCAGATGCCGGCGCGGCGGATGGCGGAAACCACCGGGGCCAATGCGAAGGTGAGCAGGACCGCGATCGCCAGCGGAACGAAGACATCCCGCGCGACATAGAGCACGGCGACAACGCCGAGCAGCGCAACGGCCTGCATCCAGCTCGCCGGCAGGCCGGGGCGGCTGGTTGCTCCCTCCGGTTCCGGTGTGACCGGACGCATTGCATCATCTGGATTCAAGGGTCACCCGCCTTTGCGCGATGCATAACGCGCTTCCGGCCGGTTTGATCCGCCCCGCGGGCCGCGCGGATCAGTTTGGGCCCGGCAACCTGGAAAGCGTCAGCGGATCGGCCTCTCCGTCGAAGAAGCGGCGCAACACCGCTCGGCAGAGATTATCGGCACGGCCATCGGCCCGGTCGAACAGCGTCATCGACGAGCGCAGCTTCATCTCATCGGGCGAGCCGAGGATCGCATGCGCCGTCAGTCCCTCATGCGCGAGCAGGGCGCGCATGCAGGCCTCCAGCCGGGGGCCAAGAACGGCATGCGCCAGATAGGCCCGCGCCTCGTCGAGCGATTCCAGCCCGTAGAACAGGGAGGTCGGCGACAGGCCGAGCCCGCGCAGCTGCGGAAAGACGAACCACATCCAATGCGTCCGCTTCCGTCCGGCCTTCAGCTCGGCCAGCGTGGTCTCATAGACGGGCTCCTGGGCCACGAGGAAGCGCGCGAGATCGAAACCTGCGGGTTCCATGCTTCGTTTCCCTCCTGTCCAATCCGAGGCTGGGGATCCTGGTTCTTGCGCCGGCTTCCCCCGAAAACCCTATCCCGCTTTTCGGGCCGATGCGCTAAGCCCGCCTGACTGTCGTCCGGATCGGAAATCATGACCCAGCGCGCCCGCGATTTCGGCCTCATCTGCGGCATCATGGAGCCGGGACCGCTCAACGCGATCACCGATGTCCCGGGCGTGAAGCTCGGCCATCATACGCTGCGGGATGGCGACATCCTGACGGGCTACACCGCGCTGCTGCCGCATGACGGCAATCTCTTTCGGCGGAAGATGCGGGCGGCGGTCGACATCATCAACGGCTTTGGCAAGAGCGCCGGGCTGATGCAGATCGCCGAGCTCGGCCAGATCGAGACGCCGCTGCTGCTGACCAACACGCTGGCCGTCGGCACCGGCTTCGACGCGCTGGTGACGCGCGCGCTTGCCGCCAATCCCGACATCGGGCGTGGCACCGGCACGGTCAATCCCGCCGTGCTCGAATGCAATGACGGCTATCTTTCCGATATTCGCGCCCGCGCGCTGACGCAGGACCATGCCTTCGCCGCGCTCGACGCCGCCGCCACCGGACCAGTGGCGGAGGGGGCGGTCGGTGCGGGAGCGGGCATGAGCGCCTTCGGCTTCAAGGGCGGCATCGGCACCGCCTCGCGCCGCTTCGCGCTCGATGGCAGCGATTTCAGGCTCGGCGTGCTGGCGCTGGCCAATTTCGGAAATGCCGGCGATCTCGTCCTGCCGGACGGACGACGCCCCGTCCCGCCCGAAACCCGACCGCAGGCCGAGCGCGGCTCGGTCATCCTCGTTATCGCGACCGACGCCCCGCTGGAGTCACGCCAGCTTCACCGCGTCGCGCGGCGTGGCGGCGCCGGGCTCGCCCGGCTCGGCGCCTTCTGGGGCAATGGCAGCGGCGACATCGCGCTCGCCTTCACCACGGCCGGTTCCGTCGACCATGACGAGCCGAAGGACATCGTGTCGCTGCGCGCGCTCAACGAAAACCGCATCGACACACTCTTCCGCGCCGCCACCGAGGCGACGCAGGAAGCCGTGCTCAACGCGATGATCGCAGCCCCCGCCACGACCGGCCGCGACGGGCATCATCGCCCCTCCCTCGGGGATTGGCTCAGGGCGAATGCGGGCTGATCGGAAACAAGACCCGCATCATTCTCGAGCGAAGCGAAGCGCAGACCCGAGAATCTCCTGCCGGAGGGGCACCTTCTGGTCCTGAGATGCTCGGGTCAAGCCCGAGCATGACGCCCCTGCCGGCTCAGGCCCACTCGCCCTTGCGGAACACCGGCACGCGCCGCCCATCCGCATGGACGCCGTCGATGTCGACTTCGCCCGAGCCGATCATCCAGTCGATATGGATGAGGCTCTTGTTGCCGCCCTGCGCCGCGATCTGCTCCGGTGTCAGATTCGCGCCGTCGACGAAGCATTTCGAATAGCACTGGCCGAGCGCGATGTGGCAGGAGGCGTTCTCGTCGAAGAGCGTGTTGTAGAACAGGACGCCGCTCTTCGAGATCGGCGAGGAGTGCGGCACCAGCGCGACTTCGCCGAGCCGGCGCGCGCCCTCATCGGTGTCGAGCACCTTGTTCAGCACCGCCTCGCCACGCGAGGCCTTGGCCTCGACGATCCGCCCGCCCTCGAAGCGCACCTGGATGCCGTCGATCAGCGAGCCCTGATAGGAGAGCGGCTTGGTGCTCGACACACGCCCCTCCACCCGGCGCGCATGCGGGGTGGTGAAGACCTCCTCGGTCGGGATGTTCGGGTTGCAGATGATGCCGTTGCGAGCCGGCGAGGCGCCGCCCTGCCAGTCATGGCCATCGGCGAGCCCGACGGTCAGGTCGGTGCCAGGCCCGGTGAAATGCAGCGCGGCGAAGCGTTGGCCGTTCAGCCAGTCGCGGCGGCTGCGCAACGCCGCGTTATGCGCCTTCCRGGCTGCCACCGGATCGGTCTCGTTGATGCGCGACGCCGCGAAGATCGCCTCCGCCAGCCTGCCGACCGCGACCTCCTCGGCATCCTCCGGGAAAACCTGCTTCGCCCAGGCCACGCTCGGAAAGGCGATGATGTTCCAGTTGATGTCGAAGCCGGCGATCTTCTCCAATGCCGGCTGGTAGGCCAGCGCATTCGCCTTGCTGGCACGGCCGACCTTGGCCGGGTCCTCGTTGGCGAGCAGCATCGGGTTGTCGCCGACGATGGCGAGCCGGGCCGTATTCTGCGTGAAGGCCTTGGCGACGCCCTCATAAAGCCAGCCCGGCGCCTTGTCGAAGCTCGCATCCGGCGCGGAGCGATAGCGCGCCAAAGTGACCTCCTCGTCGGAGAGCAGCGGCGTCACGATGCCGGCGCCGGCCTTGTAGGCATGCTCGGCGATCCGCCTGACCAGCGGCAGCGCGGCGACAGGCGCCGTCAGGAACAGATCCTGACCGGGTTGCAGGTTCAAGCCCACGCGGATGGCGACCTCGGCCAGCTTGTCGAGCTTGGCGGGATCGATGGCGGCGGGGCGTTGATGAACGGTCATGGCAGTCAACCTGTCGGAGTTCGCAAACCGCCATTGCTCGCGCAAATCGCCGCCGGGTCAAGACTGTCCCTGCGTCGGGGCGGTCATTCGGAGATCGGAGGAAGGGCCGTCAATCAGCCGATCTCGGGCCAAGCCGGAGCTTGCTCGCCCGCAGCAGATGGCTGCGCATCAGGGCCGAGGCGACCTCGTTCTCACCGGCCTCCAGATGGTCGAGCATGGCGAGATGCTCGGTGCAATTCACCTGGACACGCTCGAAGCCAAGGCCCCAATCGTAGTTCGAGAGGCGTCTGAGCTGGTTCTGGCGCCGCACGGCCGAATGGAAATAGCGATTGCCCGTCGCCGCGGCCAAGTCTTCATGGAAAGCGGCATTCATTTCGTAGAAGGCGATGCTGGACGATTCGCGCCACGGGCTTCGCAGGTATTCGAGATGGCGCGCCCGCATCTCCCCGATCCAGCCTGCTTCGAGCCGGAAGTCCGGTTCGAGCATGCACATCGGCTCGATCACCATCCGGAAGCGATAGCTCTCATCGCGCAGGCGCCGGTCGCGCGGCTCATGCAGGAAGCGCCAGCCATAGCCCGGCTTGCGCTCGACCATGTCGAGATCGGCGAGGCGGGCGAGGAGCTTCTGCGCCTCCGGCCGGCCGAGCTCGTAGCGCCGCATCACCTCCAGTTCCGAGACCTCGTCCGGCAGGAGCCCGTTCTCGCGCTCATGCGCCAGCCGGACCATGGCGAGGTCGATCAGCTCGGGCGGCAGGACACTCGCCGTCGCATCCGGCAGCGCGACGACCTCGATCCCCTTGTTGGCGAGCCGCCGCACCACGCCCTGACGGGCGAGATGGTCGAGCGCGGCGCGGACCGGGGTGCGCGAGACGCCGAGCCGCTGCGCCGTGCCGTTCTCGTTCAGCCGGGCGCCGGCGCCGAGGCCGTCATCCCGCATCATCTGCAGGATGCGCTCGGCGATCTCCTGCTGCAGCCGCGTCGGCGTCGTCATCGAAGGCCTTGATTGTTTTAGTTCGTGATGAAATACAATACAGCATAACTCCAGGCCAGCATATCCGAAAGGCCCCACGCCATGGTCCAGCCCTGCCCCTTCGTCGATGTCTCCGGCTCGCCCTATGAGCGCGGCCGCCAGCATGGCGCGGCCGTGCCGAGCCGCGTGAAGCGCTCGATCGAGCTCTATGGCGGCCAACTCGGCGATCTCGGCTACGACGCCAAGGCCAAATCGGCCCTGATCGGCGAGTTCGCCCGCGAGATCGAGGCTTTCGGCGCGCATTACATCGAGGAGATGCGCGGCATCGCCGACGGCGCCGGCGTCGCGCTGGAAGACATCATCATGGTCAATGCCCGCACCGAGGTGATCGCCAAGGCGCGGATGGTCAAGAACAAGCCGGTCGAGGCSRSCGAGGAGCTCGACGAYGGYTGCACSGGCGCGRTCATYCTGCCCGAGCGCAGCGCSAMSGGSGAASTCATCCACGGCCAGAACTGGGACTGGCGCGCCGAATGCGCGGAGACCGCGATCGTGCTGCGCGTGCGCCGCGACGACGGCCCGGACTTCCTGACCTTCGTCGAGGCCGGCGGCCTCGCCCGCTGCGGCATGAACGCGGCCGGCGTCTCGATCACCGCCAACTATCTCGAATGCGACCGCGACTTCAGCCAGACCGGCGTGCCGCTCGCCCTGATCCGCCGCAAGGTGCTGGAGCAGGAGCATCTCGCCTTCGCGATCAAGGCCGTGGCGGCGACGCCGAAGGCCTGCTCCAACAACATGATGCTCTCGACCGTGAAGGGCTTCGGCATCGATTTCGAATGCGCCCCGGACGAAGCCTTCCCGATCTACCCGGAAGACGGCATGATCGTGCATGCCAATCACTGGGTCGGCCAGATCGCGCTGACCAAGGTCAAGAACACCAGCATCCCGCGCGTGCCGGAGAGCTTCTACCGCGACTGGCGGGTCAAGAAGCTGCTCAATGAGGCCGGCCGCAAGCTGACGGTCGACGATCTCAAGCAGGCCCTCTTCGACGATTTCCTCTCGCCCTATTCGGTCTGCCGTCCGGCCCGCCCGAACGAGCAGGGCAACCTCTCGGCCACCGTCGCGATGGTGATCATGCAGCCGGCCAAGGGGATCATGGAGGTCGCGCCGCTGCCCGCCCAGAACCGCGTCTTCACCCGCTACAGCCTGACCGAGGATCCGGTCCTGCTCGCCGAAGCGGCCGAATAACCCGGCCACGCAGCGTTTTCGAGCGGAGCGGCCACCGCTTCGCGTGCAGACAATGCGTCAGGAAAGACGGAGCGCTCCCCGCTCGGGAGAGGCGAGGGRGCGCTCCGATACCGCGTCACAACCGCATAAAAACAGGGGAACATGATGCGCCGAACCGCCACCGCCACTGCCCTCGCTGCCGCGCTCCTGTGCGGCGGCGTGCAGATCGCCGAGGCCAGCACGCTCAGGATCCAGCTTCGCGCCGACATCCGCTCGATCAATCCCGGCGTCAACCGCGACGCCAACACCGACGGCGTCGTGCTGCAGATGGTCGAAGGCCTCGTCGCCTATGGCGAGGATGCGCTGCCCAAGCCGCTGCTGGCCGAGAAGGTCGAGATCTCGCCGGACGGCAGGAGCTACACCTTCACGCTGCGCCAGGGCGTGAAGTTCCATAACGGCGCGCCGCTCACCGCAGCCGACGTGCTGTGGAGCTGGAACCGCTATATGGATCCGAAGACCGACTGGCGCTGCCTCTCGGAATTCGACGGCCGCGGCCTGGTCAAGGTCGAGACGGTCACGGCGCCCGACGACAAGACCGTGATGTTCCAGCTCGACAAGCCGAGCGCGCTTTTCCTCTCCTCACTCGCCCGCACCGACTGCGCCATGACCGGSATCMTSCACAAGGATTCGGTSAAGGCSGAYGGCWSYTTCGACAAGCCGATCGGCACCGGCCCGTTCAAGCTCGGCGAGTGGAAGCGCGGCGAATACATCAAGCTCGATCGCTTCGCCGATTACGCCTCTCTGCCCGGCAAGATCGACGGGATGACCGGCGCCAAGAAGCCGCTGGTCGACGAAGTCCGCTTCGTCGTCATCCCCGACAACGCCACCGCCAAGGCCGCCCTGCTGCGCGGCGACATCGACGTTGTCCCCGACATCGCCAATTCCGACATCGCGGAGTTGAAGAAGAACGACAAGGTCAAGACCTCGGTCATCACCAGCATGAGCCTCGTCGGGCTGATCATCCAGACGCGCGACCCTCTGTTGCAGAACGTCAAGCTGCGCCAGGCCATCGCCGCCGCGATCGACGTCAAGGAACTGGTCGCGACCATCACCGACGGCCTCGGAACGCCGAACAATTCGATCATCCCGATGCTCTCCGCCTATTACGGCGCCGCGCAGAAGGAGGGCTGGGCATACGAYCCGGCCGCCGCCARGAAGCTYMTCGCSGAGGCCGGCTACAAGGGCGAGAAGATCGTGATGCTCGCCAACAAGCGCTAYCCCGAAAGCTTCGACGCCGCCGTCGTCGCCCAGCAGATGCTGAAGGCGGTCGGCCTCAATATCGAGATCGAGGTGCTGGAATGGGCGACGCAGCTCGACCGCTACACCAAGGGCAACTACCAGATGCAGGCCTTCCCCTATTCGGGCCGCATGGATCCGGCGCTGAGCTATGAATCGATGACCGGACCGAAGGACAAGCAGCCGCGCAAGCTCTGGGACAATCCCGAGGTGCAGGCCCTGCTCGACAAGTCGATGGTGGTGAACGACCGGGCCGGGCGCCAGGCGATCTTCGACACGCTGCACCGGCGCTTCCTCGCGGAGGTGCCGATGGTGATGCTCTATAACGGCATCGTCGGCGGCGCGATGAGCGCCAAGACCCAGGGCTATGTCTCGACGGTGAGCTCGCTGCCCCGCGCCTGGGAAGTTACGGTCGGCGAATAACGGACCCTCCGCCTCCGGGCTTTCGCGCAAAGGCAGGCCCGTTCAGGGCCTGCCGGACGACACGACAACAAGGGGAACGGGAATGATCCGCATTTCGGCTTCGGCATTGGCGCTCGCGCTCATCGGCGGCGCGGCACAGGCGCAGACCATCAATGTCGCGCTCAATGCCGACATCCGCTCGACCAATCCGGGCGTCAACCGCGACGACAACACCGACGCCGTCGTGCTGCATATGGTCGAGGGCCTCGTCGGCTATCGCGAGAACGGCGCGGTTGCGCCGCTGCTGGCCGAGACCATCGACGTCTCCCAGGACGGGCTGACCTACACCTTCCATCTGCGCAAGGGCGTGAAGTTCCACAACGGCGCGGAGATGACCTCCGCCGACGTGCTGTGGAGCTGGAACCGCTACATGGACCCGAAGACCGACTGGCGCTGCAAGCCGGRGTTCGACGGCAGGATCGGGCTCAAGGTCACCGAGGCGGTCGCTCCCGACCCTGCGACCTTCGTGATGAAGCTGGAAAAGCCGAGCGCGCTCTTCCTCGACACCATGGCCCGCACCGACTGCGCCATGGTCGCGATCCTGCACAAGGATTCCGTGAAGCCCGACGGAAGCTGGGACAAGCCGATCGGCACCGGCCCGTTCCAGCTCGCCGACTGGCGCCGCGGCGAATTCGTCCTGCTGAAGCGCTTCGACGGTTATGTCTCGCCTGTTGGCGACAAGCGCGACGGCTATGTCGGCTCCAAACGGCCGCTCGTGCCGGAGGTGAAGTTCCTCGCCATCGCCGATGGCGCGACCGTCAAGGCCGGCATGATCTCGGGCGCGCTCGATGTCGCCGACGTTCCGGACCAGGATGTGCCGGAGATGCAGAAGACCGGCCTGCAGGTCCTGACCGCGCCGAGCGCCACCAAGCACACGATCCTGCTCCAGACCCGCGACCCGCTGCTGTCGAATGTGAAGATGCGCCAGGCGATCGCCTCCGCGCTCGATCTCGACGAGATCGTCGGCGCCGTCTCGAACGGGCTGGGCAAGACCAACAACTCGGCCGTCTACATCACCTCGCCCTATTACGACGAGGTCCAGAAGAAGCGTTACGCGCACGACCCCGCCCGGACGAAGAAGCTGCTCACGGAAGCCGGCTACAAGGGCGAGACGATCAAGCTGATCGCCAACAAGCGCGCGACCGTGCCGAGCTACCCCGTCGCGATCATGACGCAGGCGATGCTGGAAGCAGCCGGCATCAAGGCCGAGATCGAGATCCTGGAATGGGCGACGCAGCTCGACCGCTTCTCGAAGGGCAACTACCAGATGATGTCCTTCAGCTACTCGGCCCGGATCGATCCCGCCCAGAGCTACAACCAGTTCTCCGGCCCCAAGGACAACCTGCCCTCGAAGGTCTGGGACAGCCGCGAGGCCGATGCGCTGATCGAGAAGGCGACGCTGATCAATGACCAGGCCGAGCGGAAGAAGATCTTCGACCAGCTCCACACAATGATGCTGGCCGATGCGCCGCTGATCTTTCTCTACAATCAGGTCGACACCGCCGTGGTCTCGAAGCGCCTGCAGGGTTTCGCGCCCTGGGTCGCCTCGAAGCCCCGGCTCTGGGAGGTCAGCCTCGCCAGGTGAGGTGGAGGCTTCCCGGCGCGGAAACGCTGCGGCTCACACCGGCACAGCCAGTGGCGGCACCAGCGTAGCCCCCTTGGCGACATGCGTCGCGACCAGGGCGGCAAGGCGGCCGGCGTCGCGCGCCTTCAGGGCCTCCATCATCGCATAGTGCTCGCGGTCGCTGCGCAGCAGAGATTCATGCGAGCYCCACACCGTGATCCGCGAGCCGCGCCCGCGATCGCGCAAGGCCCAGATCGTCTCCTGCAACACGGCATTTCCGCAGAAGGAGTACATCAGTTGATGGAAGGCGTGGTTGATCTCGCTCTGCTCGGTGCGGCTACCGGTCAATACGGCCGCCGAGAACTGCGCCGCCAGTTCGTCGAGCCGCGCGATCCCGGCTTCGTCGATGCGCGCGACCGCTCTTTCCGCCGCCGCCGTCTCGAGCATGACCCGGATCGCGACGATCTCCTGATAGGTCTTCATGTCGATCTCGGCGACGCGGTAGCCCCGGTTCGGGACATGCTCGATCGTCTTGCGCGCGGTGAGCTCGTCAAGCGCGCCGCGCACGTCGAAGCGCGTCGCCTCGAAACGTTCCTCCAAATCGATCTGGCGCAGCCATTCGCCCGGTCGATACATCCGCAGGCGGATGGCCTCCGCGATCGCATTGGCGAGGTCGGCCCGTCGGGTGCCGGTGTTTTTGCGTTTCCGCTCGGACGTCATGGCAGGCTCTCTAAAGCATTCTCGAGCGAAATCGACACCGGTTGGCGTAAGCAAAATGGGGCAAGCAGGAATTGTCCGGCGCGGCAGAAGTTGGTTGCGGAACGGACCATAACATGCAACATAATTGGCGCCAATAATTTCACCAGAGGAGCAGGCCCGTGAGCGCCGTGGCAGAACAGACCGGCAAGCCGGAAGACGAGGCAGCCGCGCGCGGCAAGGCGCTCTACGAATACGGGCCGACCTCGATCTATTCGGCGAAGCACGATCCGCGCTTCCCCTACTGCCTCTATGTGCCGCCGAATCTCGGAAAGACCGGCGAGAAGCCGGAGCTGATCGTCGCGATGCACGGCACCGGCCGCGGCTTCACCGGCTATCGCGACGCCTTCTCCGCCTTCGCCCGCTGGAACAACTGCATCATCCTGGCACCGCTCTTCCCGATCGGCGTGATGGGCGACGGCTATCGCGACGGCTTCAAATACATGCGCGAGGGCAATCTCCGTTACGACCACGTCCTGCTCGCCATCATCGACGAGGTCTGCGAGCGCTATCGTCTCGCCTTCGAGCGCTTCGGCCTGTTCGGCTATTCCGGCGGCGGCCATTTCGCCCATCGCTTCCTGATGCTCCAGCCGCACAGGCTCTGGGGCGTCTCGATCGGCGCGCCGGGCTCTGTCACCCTGCTCGATCCGACGCGCGACTGGTGGGTCGGCACCCGCAACTTCGCCGAACTCTTCGGCCAGGAGCTCGACATCCCCGCCATGCGGAAGGTCGCGGTTCAGATGATCGTCGGCGCTGCCGATCTCGAGACTTGGGAGATCACCCACAAGCCCGGCGGCCGCAACTGGATGCCGGACGCCAACCATGCCGGCGCGACGCGGCCCGAGCGGCTGGCAAGCTTGCGCGACAACTTCGCGGAAAACGGCATCGCCGCCCGCTTCGACCTCGTGCCGAACACGCCCCATGACGGCCAGAAGGTCGTGCCGACCGTCGAGGATTTCTTCGCCGCCGAGCTCAAGAAGCTCCGCAGCGCCCGCAAGGCCGCCTGACGGCTAAACCGATAAGCATGTCGATCACGACAGCAACGACAACAGGGGAATGACCATGAACCGTCTGTTCGCTTCCGCCTTTGCGCTCGCCCTGTCGGCGGGCGCGGTCAACGCGCAAACGCTCACCGCCGTGCTCAACGCCGACATCCGCTCGACCAATCCCGGCGTGAACCGGGACGGCAACACCGACGCCGTCGAGATGCACATGGTCGAGGGCCTCGTCGGCTATGCCGAGGACGGCTCGGTCGGCCCGCTGCTGGCGGAAAAGGTCGAGATCTCGCCCGACGGCAAGACCTACACTTTCCGCCTGCGCAAGGGCGTGAAGTTCCATAACGGCGCCACCATGACCTCGGCCGACGTGCTGTGGAGCTGGAACCGCTACATGGACCCGAAGACCGACTGGCGCTGCCTCTCCGATCTCGACGGGCGCAGCGGCCTCAAGGTCGTCTCCGCCACGGCCCCGGATGCCGATACCTTCGTCATGGAGATCGACAAGCCGAACGGGCTCTTCCTCGACACGCTCGCCCGCGCCGATTGCGGCGGCACGGCCGTGATCCACAAGGATTCCGTCAAGGCCGACGGGAGCTGGGACAAGCCGGTCGGCACCGGCCCCTTCATGCTCGGCGAATGGAAGCGCGGCCAGTCGGTCCAGCTCCTCGCCTTCGACCAGTACGTCTCGCCGAAGGGCGACAAGCGCGACGGCTATATCGGCTCGAAGCGCCCGCTGGTGAAGGAAGCGCGCTTCCTGGTCATCCCCGATGCGGCGACGGTGAAAGCCGGCCTGCTCGCAGGCTCGCTCGACATGGCGCTGATGCCGGAATCGGACGTGCCCGACCTGAAGAACGCCCCCAATGTTACGCTGGCGATCGCCCCTAACCCGGTCCGCCACAGCCTGATCATCCAGACGCGCGACCCGCTGATGAAGAACCAGGCCCTGCGCCAGGCGATCGCCGCCGCGATCGACTTCCCCGAGCTCGTCGCCAATGTCAGCAACGGCCTCGGCAAGCCCAACAACTCGCCGGTCTACATGACCTCGAAATACTATGGCGATGCCGAGAAGCAGGGCTTCAAATACGATCCCGCCGCGGCCAAAGCCCTGCTCCAGAAGGCCGGCTACAAGGGCGAGAAGATCACCATCCTCGCCAACAAGCGCTCCTCGGTGCCGAGCTTCAACACCGCGGTCATCGCCCAGGCGATGATGCAGGCGGTCGGCATCAACGCCGAGATCGAGGTCCTTGAGTGGGCGACGCAGCTCGACCGCTACAACAAGGGCAACTACCAGATGCAGGCCTTCTCCTATTCGAGCCGCTTCGACCCCGCGCTCGGCTTCGAGCAGATCTCCGGCCCGAAGGACAAGCAGCCGCGCAAAGTCTGGGRGGATCCCGAAGCGCTCGCCCTGATCGACAAGTCGATGGTGGTGACCGATCCGGCCGAGCGCCAGAAGCTCTTCGACGAATTGCACAAGCGCTTCATCGAGCAGGTGCCGACGATCTTCACCCATAACGATCTCGACATCATCGCCCATTCCAAGCGCGTGACCGGCGTGACGCCCTGGGCGTCGCAGCTGCGGCTCTGGGAAGTCAGCGTCGCCAAGTAGGCGGCTTCCGGGATCGTCGAGCTTGGGAGGCTTGCATGTTTCGCTTTGCGCTGACGCGGATAGGGATGGCGTTGCCGACGCTGCTGATCGTGGCGGTGTCGGTCTTCGTCCTGATCCGGCTGATTCCGGGTGATCCGGCCCAGTTGATGCTGGGCGATCTGGCGACGCCGGCGAGCCTCGCCGATCTGCGCGCCCGGCTCGGCCTCGACCAGTCGCTGCCGGTGCAGTTCGGCATCTGGATCGGCCATGTCCTGCACGGCGATTTCGGCCAGTCGATCTCGTCGCAGCAGGCGGTGCTGCCGCTGATCCTGCAGCGTTTCGCGGTCAGCGCGCAGATCGTGCTCGTTGCCGTGCTGCTGGCGAGCCTGTTTGCCGTTCCGGCCGGCGTGATCGCCGCCTGGAAGCAGGATTCGTCCCTCGATATCGGCCTCGTCAGCGCCGCCACGCTGCTGCTCTCGATCCCGACCTTCTGGCTCGGCCTGCTSCTSYTGCTSTTCTTCGGSCTSAAGCTCGRMTGGCTKCCGGTCGTCGGCTATGTCTCGATCGCCGAGAACGCCAAGGCCGGCCTGCTCTACCTGATCATGCCGATCCTGACGCTGTTCCTGCACGAGATGGGCGTCATCCTGCGCATGGCGCGCGCCTCGACGCTGGAGGTGCTCCGGCTCGACTACATCACCCATGCCCGCGCCAAGGGCCTCAGCGAGAGCGCCGTGCTCTGGCGCCACGCCTTCAAGAACGCCTTCGGCCCGACCTGGACGCTGATCGGCCTCGTGCTCGGCAACCTGCTCGGCGGCATCGCGGTCGTCGAGACCGTCTTCACCATCCCCGGATTGGGCCGCCTGCTCGTCGATGCGATCTTCGCGCGCGACTACCCGGTCATCCAGGGCTGCATGCTCTTCGTCGCCTTCACCTATGTGCTGGTGAACCTCGTCATCGACCTCTGCTACCCGGTCTTCGATCCAAGGGTGACTGCGCAATGAGCGGCGACGGCACAATGACCCGCAGCAGCACGATGAGCGGCGAGCGCCGCCTGAAGCTCCCCGCCCCCAATGCGCTCGTCGGCGGCACGCTGATCGCGATCCTGCTCGCCGCCGCCGGCACCGGCGCACTCTGGACGCCCTACGACCCGCTCAAGCTCTCCTTCCGCGAGAAGCTCGTGGCGCCCAATGCGCTGCACTGGCTCGGCACCGACGAGTTCGGCCGCGACGTGCTCTCGCGCCTGATGGCGGGTGCTGCGACGAGCGTGTGGATCAGCATCCTGACCGTGACGCTCGCCGTCGTGATGGGCACCACGATCGGCCTGTTCTCCGGCTATATGCGCGGCTGGACCGACCGCGTCATCATGGCCTTCAACGACGCACTGCTCGCCTTCCCCGGCATCCTGCTGGCGCTCGGCTTGCTTGCCGTGCTCGGCGCCAACAAATACGGCATCATCGTCGCGCTGGGCATCGCCTATACGCCCTCGGTGGCGCGCGTCGTACGCGGCACGGTGCTCTCGCTGCGCGAGCGCGAATTCATCGCAGCCTCCCGCGTCATGGGCAATGGCGAGGGCTGCACCATGCTCCGCCACATCCTGCCGAACTGCATCGCGCCGCTGACCGTGCTGGCGACCTCGATGTTCGGCTACGTGCTGCTGGCTGAGAGCGCGCTGTCCTTCCTCGGTCTCGGCGTGCCGCCGCCGGCCCCGACCTGGGGCAACATGCTCGCCGGTTCCCGCCCCTATATCGACCAGGCCGCCTGGCTCGGTATCTTCCCGGGCCTGTGCATCTCGCTGACCCTGCTCGGCATCAACCTGCTCGGCGACGCGCTGCGCGACAAGCTCGACCCGCGGATGAGGGGCTCGCGATGACCACCAAAGCGTTTTCAAGCGAAGTGGGCACCGGTTCGCGTGAAGAACCGAAGGTCCGCGTCAGCGAACATGCGTCGAACAAGGCCGCCGCACCTCTTCTCGACGTAGCCGGGCTGACGCTGAAGATCGGGGCCAGCGGCCGCAGCGTCGTCAACGACGTCTCCTTCCAGGTCTTCCCGGGCGAGATCGTCGGCATCGTCGGCGAATCCGGCTCGGGCAAGACGCTGGCCGCGCGGGCCGTGATGGGCTTCATCCCGCCGGCCGTGCGCCTGACCGGCGGCGCCATCCGCTTCGAGGGCCAGGATGTGATGGCCATGTCCGGCAAGGATCTGCGCGCCATGCGCGGCTCCCGCGTCGGCATGGTCTTCCAGGAGCCGATGACATCGCTCAACCCCTCCATGCTGATCGGCCGCCAGCTCGACGAGGGGCTTGAGCTGCATCGCAAGCTCGATGCCGCCGGGCGCAAGGCGCTGATCCTCGACATGCTCCGGCGCGTCGGCCTGCGCGATCCGGAAGGGGCGCTCGACTCCTACCCGCATCAGTTCTCGGGCGGCATGCGCCAGCGCATCATGCTGGCCTCCGTGATGCTGCTCAAACCGGCTCTGCTCCTCGCCGATGAGCCGACCACCGCGCTCGACGCCGTGGTCCAGCGCGACGTGATGGAGCTGATGGTCGACCTGACCCAGGCCAACGACACCGCCGTGCTGCTGATCTCGCATGATCTCGGCATGGTCGCGCGCTATTGCAGCCGCATCGTCGTGATGTGCCAGGGCGACGTCGTCGAGCAAGGTTCGGCCGAGGACATCCTCGCCCGGCCGCAGCACCCCTACACCCGCAAGCTGCTGGCCGCGATGCCCCAGCGCCTGCCGGCCCGCTTCCTGCCGCAGGACCAGACCCCGATCGTCGCCGTGCGCGACCTTATCGTCGACTATCCCGGCCGGCAGGGCTTCTTCCGCAAGAGCGCGCCCAAGCGCGCCCTGCACGGCATCAGCATCGACGTGCAGCCGGGCGAGGTCGTCGCGGTGGTCGGCGGCTCCGGCTCGGGCAAGACGACGCTCGGCCAGTCGATCGCCGGGTTGGTCAAGCCCTCGGGCGGCGAGATCCTGTTCAACGGCAAGCCGATCGCGAAGAGCGACACCGCCTATTGGGACTACCGGCTCAACTGTCAGATGGTCTTCCAGGACCCCTATTCGTCGCTCGACCCGCGCATGACCATCGGCCAGCTCGTCGGCGAACCGCTACGGCTGGTCGAGGCGATGAGCGGCGCTCAGAAGAAGGCCCGCGTCGCCGAGGTGCTGGCCGAGGTCGGGCTGAAGGACGGCTTCGCCGATCGCTATCCGCACGAGCTTTCCGGCGGCCAGCGCCAGCGYRTCGCCATYGCCCGTGCCATCGTGCGGCGGCCGAGCTTCGTCATCGCCGACGAGCCGGTCTCGGCGCTCGACGTGACCGTGCGCGCGCAGGTGCTGGAACTCTTCGACGATCTGCAGAAGAAGCACGGCTTCTCCTGCCTGTTCATCAGCCACGATCTCGGCGTGGTCGAGCAGGTCGCCGACCGTGTCATCGTCATGCATGAGGGCCGCATCGTCGAGGAAGGTCCCCGCGACGACATCTTCGACAACCCGCAGCACGACTACACCAAGAAACTCCTCTCGGCCGTGCCCGGCCTCGAAAGCACCGGCGACGGCGGCGTCAGGCTGTTCTGGCGATTGGGCGAGGGCGAGGCTTCCGCCTCGGCCTGATCGCCTTTTCGGATTGAGCGTGCCGCAAGCTGGAGCGACAGCCAAACCGCGCGTCATGCTCGGGCTTGGCCCGAGCACCTCGTGCCGGAGGAGGCTCCCCCACCTTCTTGTCCGGAGATTCTCGGGTCGGCGCTGACGCGACGCCCGAGAATGACGTGCAGGGAAGAACTCAGCCCTTGCGCTGCTTGGCGCCGACGAGCTCGTCCCATTTGCGGAAGGCGACGACCATCTTGTCGGGCTTCAGCGGCAGCTCGATCGGATTGTTGGCGATGAGCTCGGCATATTCCGGCCGGCCGAATTCCGCGATGACCTCCTGGCTGCGCTTCGGCGCCAGCGAGAGCGGCACGTTCTTCACCGCCGGGCCGGGATAGAGATAGCCCTCGTCATAGGAATAGGCCTGCATCTTCGGCTGCAGCACATGCGCCATGATGTCGAGCACCACGGCGAGGCGGTCGTTCGGCACCCCCTTCGGCACGCACATGAAGAAGGCGTCCGAGACCCAGTGGAAGCCCTTCAACGTCTGGATCTTGGCTTCCTTCGGCACGATGCCGAGGGCGCGCGGATTGATGTCCCAGCCCGTCGTCGAGATGATGATGTCGCGCGAACCGTCGCCGAACTCCTTCATCGTCGCGCCGGTGCCGGCCGGGTAATACTCGATGTGCTGGCCGAGTTCCTGCAGATAGGCCCAGGTCTTGTCCCAACCGCCGACCGGATCCTGCGGGTCCTTGTCGCCGAGCAGATAGGGCAGGCCCATCATGAAGGTGCGGCCGGGTCCCGAATTGGTCGGGCGCGCATACATGAACTTGTTGGGATGGGCCTTGGCCCAGGCCAGCAGCTCCTCCGCCGTGGTCGGCACCTGTTTGACGCGGTCGGGCATATATTCGAGCAGCGGGCCGGACGGGTAATAGTTCATCACCACGCCGAAGCCCGCACCTTGCGCCTTGTGAAGGTTGAGCGCCGCCGGCTCGTAGTTCTCCTCGAGACCGGGGAACTTGTCGGCGAAATCCGGGAAGATCTTGAGCCAGAGATTCTGCTCGAGCCCGGCCGCGAGGCCGTCCGAACCGGTCAGCACGAGGTCGAGATCGGAGCGGCCGGCATCCTGCTGCGCCTTGATCTTGCTCGCAAGCTCCGGCGCCGGCGCCTTCACATAGGTGATGCGCGAGACCAGCTTGGGATTGGCGCTGCGATAATCGTCGAAAGCCTGCTGCATCAGCGCCAGCGCCCCGCCGACATCGATGATGTTGATCGCGACCGGCGCGGAAGGCAGCGGCGGCGAGGCGGCGAAGGCGCCGCTCGCTCCGGTCGCCAGCGCCCCGAGCCCTCCGAGGACGGCGCGGCGATCGATACCCTTCGAGAATTCCGTCATGGTTCTCCCCTTTTGTTTGATGGTGACGTCTTCAGGCCGCTGCGGGTGCAGCAAATTCGCGCGTGATGTCGCCGACCCGGACGCTGCGCACCCGCAATTCCGGCGACCATGCGATCTCGCTCTCCGGCAAGGCGATGCCGGCCTTAGCCAAGGCGCCCGCGATCGCGGCCAGCGCATGGGTCGAGGCCATCGCCACCGCCTCCTCCGGCGTGGCGATGCCCCAGGCGACGACGTTGCGCACAGCGTCGTCGAGCTTGAGCGCCGAACCCGCGAGCGAAACGCCGCCGGGCTGCCGCACCGAGCCGTCAGCCGCCAGATCGACCGGCATGCCGGCGAAGCTGTAACGCCCCGGCTCGGCGCCTGCCGCCACGACCGCATCGGTGACGAGGATCGAGCGCTCCAAGCCCTTGGCCCGGATCAGGCTCTTCAGCGCCTTCGGATGGATATGGATGCCGTCGGCAATGAAGCCCGCCATCAGCCGGTCCTCCGCGAGCTGCGCGAAGAGCGGGTTGACCAACTTGTGCATCTGCTGCGGCAGGCCGTTGCCGAGATGGGTCGAGAGCGTCGCGCCGGCATCGGCCGCCGCCGCCACGATCTCGAAATCCACCGCCGCATGGCCGATGGCGACGACCTTGCCCAGACGCGCCAACGCAGCCACGAGCGCAATCCCGCCCGCGACCTCGGGAGCCAGCGTCACCATCAGGATCGGCCGCGCGAGGCCTTGTTCCAGCTTCGCGATCAGGCCGGCATCCGCCGCCGTCATCGCCTCGGGCGGATGGCAGCCGGCATAGCCGCCGGCCGGATTGAGGAACGGCCCTTCGAGATGATAGCCGGGGCACATCAGCGGCCCGAGGCGGCTCTCGGCGACCGCCTTGTCGAGCGCCGCGAAGCGCGCTTCCAGCTCGTGGGGATGCGCCGTGATGATCGTCGGCAGGCAAGTGGTGACGCCAGTCGCCAGCATCGCCTCCAGCGCCCGGTCGAGCTCGCCGGCCGTGATCGTCCCGGAATTGAAGTCGACCCCGGCGAAGCCGTTGACCTGGAGATCGACGAGGCCGGGCGTGCGCATCCCTCAGCCCTTCCGGGTCAGCAGCGCGGCGGCGGCCGGATCGATGAAGAGCACGGTGCGCGGATGCGTCTGCAGGATCGAGGCGGGGCTGAGATTGCTGACCGGCCCTTCCAGCGCCGCCTTCGTGGCCTCGGCCTTGCGGGTGTCGGAAACCGAGAGCACGATCAATTCGCTCTTCATGATCTGGCGAATGCTCATCGAGATCGCCTGCTGCGGCACCGCCTCGAAGCTCGGGAACCAGCCCTCGCCGAATTGCTGGCGCCGGCAGGCCTCGTCCAGCGTCACGACGATGTAAGGCTCTTCCGTCTCGAAATCGGCCGGCGGATCGTTGAAGGCGAGGTGGCAGTTCTCACCGATGCCGGCGAAGCAGACGCAGATGCGCCGGCCGGCGATCAGGCCGCTCAGCGCCTTCGCATTCGCCTGCGGATCCCCCTCGCCATCGACGGGAACGAAGCGCGGCGCATCGTTCAGCGGCGCCATGAAGCGCAGGCGCAGATAGCGCCGGAAGCTCGCCGGATGCGTCTCGGGCAGGCCGACATATTCGTCGAGATGGAAGGCGGTGACCTTCGACCAGTCGATGCCCTCGGCCTTGACCAGATGCGACAGCATCTCGAACTGGCTCGCGCCGGTCGCGACGACGATCGAGGCTTCCCCGTCACGTGCGATCGCCTCGCGGATCACTTGCGCGCCCAGCGCCGCCGCCTGCCGGCCGAGAAGATCCTTGTCGGAGGCGACATGCATCTCGATCATCGATTTTTGAACCTTTTGCGAGCTAAAATTTCCGATATTCTGGCACTGAGCTTCACCAAGGCCGCTCCGGAACGCAATGATTAATTTTGAACGCAACCGTTCTGAAATACAGCGCTCGTTCCCGAAGCTGCCATGAGTCTGATCGCGCTCGACGAAACACGCTTCGGACTGGCGCATCAGCGCGACTGCGCTCGTGCCTATGGCTTGATCCTCGCCGGCCAGGCCCATTCGCGCGGCGACCTCAGCCGCCTGCTCGACCTGCGCTCGACCAGCACCTCGCGCGTGGTCGGGGATCTGGTGGCGCGCCGCCTCGTCATCGAAACGACCGGCGAAGCCACGGGCCGAGGCCGCCCCTCCGCCATCCTGCTGGCCCATAATCGACGGATCGGCGCCTCCGTCATCCATGTCTCCAGCCAATCCCTGTCCGGCGCGCTGGTCGATCTCAGCGGGCATCTGGTCACCGAGCGCCGCATGCCGATCGAGGCGGAGGCCAGCAACGAGACCATCGCCGAAGCCATGGCCGCGCTGGCGCGGACCCTGCTGGAGGCGATGCCGCCCGGCATGAGCCATGCCGGCACGGCGGTCTCGCTCTCCGGCCTGATCGACCTGCGCCGCGGCCAATGGCTCTTGGCCTCGCGCTGGCCGCGGATGCGCGGACTCGATGTCGAAGCGGTCCTTGCGCCTATCGCCGGGCCGGTCGAGATCTGCCGCAATCTCGATGCCGAACTGCGCGCCCGTGCCGCCCGCGATCCCGAGCAGTTCAGCGGCGGCACGCTCCTGCTGCATTGGGGCTGGGGCATCGGCCTCGCCTATGCCGAAGACGGCAGGCCCTTCGCCCCGGCCGGCTCTTTCGGCGAGCTCGGCCATTGGCGGCTGGCCGCGCTGGGGGACCGGCCCTGCGGCTGCGGCAATACCGGCTGCCTCGAGACCGGCGCCGCGCTCTGGGCGCTGCTCCCGGCCTTGCGCCGGCACTGGCCCGCGCTCGACGAGGACGAGAAGCGCCTGTCCCGCCAGTTCGCCGGGCTCGACCTCCTCGCCTTGCCGGAGATCGACACGGCCTGCCGGACCTTGGCGCGGGCGCTGGCCAATGCCTGCCGATTATTGTTTCCGGCCCGCATCGCGGTCAGCGGTCCCTTCGCCAGCAATCCGCAGCTCTGGGCGCATTTCAATGCGCTGTTCCGGGCCGAGGGGACCATGGACGGCTTCGCCGTGCCGGACCTCGTCAGCGTCGATGCCAGCCAGCTCTATGAGATCCACGGCGCCGCAGCCCCGCTCCTGAGCCGGGCCGCCGAGGCGCTGCTGTTGAATTCGGCCTGAAGCACGTTCCGGCTTCGACAAATGGATGCCGGCCATGCGCAGGAATGCGCTTGTTGGCACTGAAAGTAGTGCACTAGTATCCCAGCGTAAGGGCTCCGCGGCGTCGCTCATGACGTCAGAAGAGAGCCGTGAACCCAGGGAGAGAACATGACACATCCGACACGACGCACCGTCATGGCCGGCGCGGCCGGCCTCGCCGCGCTCAAGGCCGGAGGCGCCTTCGCGCAAGCCGCATCCGGGCCTGTTGCGCTCAACATCATCGACGTCGCCGGCAATCTGCAGCTCACCCAGGCGGCTATCGAACGCTTCGGCAAGGACAATCCGAAGCTGATCTCGCGGCTGAATTTCTCGCGCGCGCCCTCGCCGGAACTGCCGGGCAAGCTCAAGGCGCAGCAGGCGGCCAACCGCGTCGATATCGACCTCGTGCTGACCGGCCCCGGCGCCATGTCGGACGGCATCCAGCAGGGGCTCTGGGTCGATGTCTGGAAATCGCATGCCGCGAGCCTGCCCAAGGCCGAGGAGATCTATCACGAGCAGGCGCTGATGATGCAGCGCAACTTCGGCCAGAACGAAGGCGTCGCCGTGGTCTACTCGCCCTCCGGCCCGCTCTTCGAATATGCGCCGGACCGGCTCAAGACCGTGCCGAAGACGGCCGAGGACCTCCTCGCCTATGTCAAGCAGAACCCGAAGCGCTTCACCTATGCGCGGCCGGTCAATTCCGGCCCCGGCTGGACCTGGCTGCAGGGCCTGCCCTACATCCTCGGCGATTCCGACCCGAGCGACCCGATGAAGGGCTGGGACAAGAGCTGGGCCTATCTCAAGGAGCTCGGCACCGGCATCGACTATTACCCCGGCGGCACCGCCGCGACGATGAAGGAGCTCGGCGAAGGCACCCGCGACGTCATCGTCTCGACGCTGGGCTGGGACATCAACCCGCGCGCGCTCGGCATCGTGCCGAAGGAGGCCAAGGTCTTCGTGCTCGACAAGACCCATTGGATTCCCGACACGCAGTTCATGTGCATCCCGAAGGGCACGGCGGCCGAGAAGATGCCGGCCCTGCTCGCGCTGATGTCCTACATGCTGAAGCCGGAGGCGCAGGCCTTCACCTTCGACAAGGGCTATTTCTATCCCGGCCCGGCAGTGAAGGGCGTCACCCTGGCGCAGGCGCCGCAGGAGAGCCGCGACGTGCTCGCCGAATTCGGCCGCCCCGAATACGACAAGCTGATCGAGACCCTGCCGACCCGGCCGCCGCTGACGCCGGAGCGCCTCGTCGCCGCCTTCCGGCGCTGGGACCAGGAGGTCGGCGTCGGCCACGGGGCGCCGCAATAGGAGCTATCCGGCATGCGCTTCGCCGCCATCGGCCTCGACCACCGCCATATCTACCATATGGTCGGCGGTCTCCTCGCAGCCGGCGCGACCTGCGTCGGCTTCGATCCCGCGACCAGCGACGAGCGGGTGCTCGACGGCTTCCGCGAGCGCTTTCCGACCCTGCCGGAGGTGAGCGCGGACCGGCTGATCGACGATCCCGCGATCGATCTCATCCTCTGCGCCGCCATCCCTGCTGAGCGCGCCGCCCTCGCCATCCGCGCGATGCGGGCGGGCAAGGATGTGATGGTCGACAAGCCCGGCGTCACCGATTTCGACCAGCTCGCCGCGGTCGAGCAGGCGGCAGCGGAGACCGGGCGCATCTTCTCGGTCTGCTTCTCCGAGCGCTTCATCGTTCCCGCGACGATTATAGCCGGCAAACTGATTGCCGACGGCGCGATCGGCCGCGTCGTCCAGACGCTCGGCCTCGGGCCGCATCGCTTCAACCGGGCGATCCGGCCGGGCTGGTTCTTCGACAAGCGCCATTATGGCGGCATCCTGACCGATATCGCCTCGCACCAGATCGACCAGTTCCTGCACTTCACCGGCTCGGACGATGCGGCAATCGTCGCCTCCGGCGTCGGCCATTTCGGTGGGCCGGACGTCCCCGATTTCGAGGATTTCGGCGAGATCCTGCTGCGCAGCGACCGGGCCGGCGGCTATATTCGCGTCGACTGGTTCACCGCTGACGGCCTGCCGACCTGGGGCGACGGGCGCCTCACCATCCTCGGCACCGAGGGCACCATCGAATTGCGCAAATATGTCGATATCGCCGGCCGGCCGGGCACCGACCATGTCTTCCTCGTCGACAAGTCCGGCACCCGCCATATCGACGCCTCGCACGAGCCTCTGACCTATTTTCGCGACCTGATCGTGGATATCGGCGCCCGCAGTGAGACGGCCGTGAGCCAGCGCCACACCTTCACCGTCTGCCGCCTCGCCCTGGAGGCGCAGGCGAAGGCGGCCCGGCTSCCGGTGCGGCCTGAAGCGCGATCCTGAGGAAACGCCATGACACGCAAGCTCGGCATCTCCGTGATCGGGCTCGGGCCCGCCTCCCTGCCGCACTCGAAGAGCCTGCTCGATCTGGCCGACCGTGCCGAAGTGCGCTGGGCGGTCAGCCGCACGCCGGACCGCGCCAAGGCCTATGCGCAGCAATTCCCCTTCCCGACTACGACCGATCTCGATGCCGTGCTGGCGGACCCCACCGTCGACGCCGCCATCGTGCTCACGCCGCCCTCGAGCCATCTCGACGTCTCCGCCCTCTGCCTTGAAGCCGGCAAACATGTTCTGGTCGAAAAGCCTCTAGAGCTGACCAGCGAGCGCGGCCAGCGCCTCGTCGACACCGCCCGCCGCACCGGGAAAACCTTCGGCGTCACGCTGCAGCATCGCTTCCGGCCGGCGAGCCTGCGCCTCAAAGCGGCGCTCGATTCCGGCGAACTCGGCAGCGTCGAGGCCGCGTTTCTGACCGTGCCGTGGTGGCGGCCGCAGAGCTATTACGACGAGCCGGGCCGCGGCACGCTGGCCCGCGACGGCGGCGGCGTGCTGCTGACCCAGGCAATCCATTCGCTCGATCTGTTCCGCTCCCTCGTCGGCGTCTCCAAGGTCGTGGCGGCGCAGGCGCGCACCACCGCCATCCATCGCATGGAAACGGAAGACTACGTCTCCGCTCTGCTCGAAACCGGTAACGGCGCCCCCGCGACCCTCGTCACCACCACCGCCGCCTATCCAGGCTATCCCGAGCGCATCGAGATCACCGGCACGAAGGGCTTCGCCTCGCTGATCGGCGGACGGCTTCGCCTCGCCTTCCTCGACGGGCGCGAGGAGGTGGTCGAGGCCGAGGGCTCGACCGGCAGCGGCGCCAACATCATGGATTTCCCGCACGACGCCCACCGCGCCGTCATCGCCGACTTCCTCGACGCGATCGAACAAGGCCGCGATCCCGCCATCTCCGGCGAGGAGGCCTTGGCCTCGCAGCGGCTCGTCGACGAAATCTTGCAGGCGGCGCGCCGCACCGCTTGACTTGTATCGGATTTGTATCTYCCTATACGGCATCCCGCCGGGAATGCCGCATGATCCGTTATCAGGAGATCGCCCATAGTCTCGAACTCGGCCTTGCGGCCGGGGGCGACGATTCTCGGGCGATCCCCTCCGAGCATGAGCTTTGCGAACGCTACGGCGCGAGCCGCACCACGATCCGTGCCGCACTGAAGCAGTTGCAGGACCAGGGGCTGATCGAACGCCGGCAGGGCAAGGGCACCTTCTACCGGCCGCGCCACATCACCAAGCATCTCGGCAGCATCGTCGACTTCCATAGCGAGGCCCGCATGGCCGGCCGCGTGCCGAAGACGCGGGTGCTCGCTCTTGCCACCCGCGCGGCGACGCCGGCCGAGTTCACCTTGTTCGGCGCCGACATCGCCCGCGACGGCATCGTCGACCTCCTGCGCCTGCGCAGCCTGGACGACGAGCCGGCCGTGCTGCAACGCTCGCGCCTCGGCGCCGGCGTGCTCGGCTCGGTGAAACCGGATGAATTGATGGATGCCTCGCTCTACCGCTACCTCGCCGAATGCCGCGGCATCCATGTCGCGACCGTCGAAGAGACGCTGGAACCGCTCGCGGCCGAGTCCGAAGACGCCGGCCATCTCGGCATCCCCTCGGGCACCGCGATCTTCCGCTCGCAGCGCATCGCCCGCGACGCGGTCGGCGGCGTGATCGAGCTCAGCGACAACCTGATCCGCGGCGACATCTACCGCTTCACCATCCGCCGGCAGGTCGGGAGCGTCACTCCATGAGCGTGGTCCTCGCCTGCGATCTCGGCGGCACCAGCTTCCGCGCCGCGCTCATCGACCGACAAGGCCGGACGCTGGCCGAAAGCGTCATCATCGGCCCGACGCTGATCGACCGCATGGGCTGGTCGGAGGTCGATGCCGAAGCCTGGTGGACGATTCTTTGCGAAGCGGCCGCCAAGCTCGCGGAGGCCGAGCCCGAACTGTTCGGCGCGATCGAAGGCATCGCCATCTGCGGCGTCACCCGCACGCAGGTCTTCCTCGGACGCGACGGCCGCCAGCTCCGGCCGGCGATCACCTGGAAGGACACCCGTTCGGAAGCGGCGGCCACCCGCC
>NZ_JBFRDQ010000016.1:0-40766 GCF_052113865.1 Allobosea sp. TAB14
ATGTTGGCGACCGGGCCGAAGACCTCCTCGCGCGAGATGCGCATGGCGTTGGTGGTCTCGGTGAACAGCGCCGGCTGGAGGTAGAAGCCGGGGGTGTCGCGCTTCAGGAGCTCGCCGCCGAAGGCGAGCTTGCCGCCCTCGTCCTGGGCGATCTGGATGTATTTCAGGTYCTGGTCGAGCTGGCTCTGRTCGACSACCGGGCCGATATGGGTGCCGGCCTTCAGSGCRTCGTCGACACTGAGCCCCTTCAGCCGCTCGATGCAGGCCTCGACGAACCTGTCATGGATGCCGGCCTGGACGATCAGGCGCGAGGACGCGGTGCAGCGCTGGCCGGTGGAGAAGAAGGCGCCGTTCACGGCGACCTCGACGGCGACCTTCAGGTCGGCGTCGTCGAGCACGACGAGCGGGTTCTTGCCGCCCATCTCGAGCTGGACCTTCTTCATCGGGTTGCCCGCGATGCAGGCGGCCGCGACCTTGCGCCCGGTCGCGACCGAGCCGGTGAAGGAGATGGCGGTGACGTCCTTGTGCTCGAGCAGCGCCTGGCCGACGACCGAGCCGCGGCCCATGACGAGGTTGAGCACGCCCTTGGGCAGGCCGGCGCGCTGGATGATGTCGACCAGCGCCCAGGCCGAGCCCGGCACCAGATCGGCCGGCTTGATGACGACGCAATTGCCCCAGGCGAGCGCCGGCGCGATCTTCCAGGCCGGGATCGCGATCGGGAAGTTCCAGGGCGTGATCATGCCGACGATGCCGAGCGGGTCGCGGGTGATCTCGACGCCGACGCCGGGGCGCACCGACGGGACCATCTCGCCGGAGAGGCGCAGGCATTCACCGGCGAAGAAGGCGAAGACCTGGCCGGCACGGCCCGCCTCGCCGATGCCCTCGGCCAGCGTCTTGCCCTCCTCCCGCGAGAGCAGCCGGCCGAGCTCGTCCTTGCGGGCGAGGATCTCGTCGGAGGCCTTCTTCAGGATGTCGTAGCGCTCCTGCGGCGTGGTGCGGCTCCAGGCCGGGAAAGCAGCCTTGGCGGCGGCGACGGCGTTGTTCAGATCCTCGACCGAGCCTTGAGCGTACTCGCCGACGACGTCGTTGGTGTTCGAGGGGTTGATGTTGCGCGAGGCGTTGACGCCGCCAGCCCATTCGCCGGCGATCAGGTTCTTGAAGGGCGCGTTCATCTGCATCTCTCCCGGGGCAATGAATCCTCGCGGGCGGTGTTAGCGCCTTTGCCCCCGGAAGGCCAATGCCCCCGCGACTGCCTGCCACCCGCCTGCCGCAAGGCGATCGAAAACGGCGCGCCTGCCTACTTCTTCTCGATCGAGAGACCGTTCTTTCCGAGATTGATCTCGACCCCTTCGGGCCGCTTCTTTTCCTGGTAGAGCGAATAGCCGGTCACCGCGAGGGCAGCGACGAGAACGACGACGAGAATGGCGAGCAGATTGCGCGATGCGGGCATATGTTTTCCTGAAACGGGCGGCGGAGGCCGCGGCGCAGGGCAAACCCATATTGCGGCGCAAAGGTTCCCTCGCGATGGAACGTCGCCCTCCTCCAGGCGTTTCCATCGGCCGCGCAGCATGAGATAGTCGCGTGGTGCAGGAGCGAGCGATGCCGGACACGGAATTGCAGGAGCGGATCTGGGCGGCGCTCGACGCGCACCCGGTCTATATGGTGTCGCTGATCGCGGAGGACGGGCTGAGGACGCGGCCGATGTCGGGCCATCTCGACCGGGAGCATCACCGCCTGCTGTTCATCACGCATCGTCATACCGGGATCATCGGCGAGGCGCTGCGCTCGCCTTCGGTCTCGATCGCGATCAGCCATGAGGATCGCAACTTCTATGCGGCCATCGCCTGCACGGCCTCCGAGCTGCCGAGCCGCGATCTGCTGCGGCAGATCTGGACGCCGATGGCGAGCGCCTGGTTCCCGAACGGCCCGGACGATCCGGACGCCACGCTGCTGGCGCTGACGCCGATCTCGGCCGAAATCTGGGAGGGGCCGTCCAGCAGCGTGCTGGTGGCCTTCAAGCTCGCCACCGCCAAGATCCTGGGCCGGACGCCCGATCTCGGCGTCAACGCCACCATCGACATGCGCTGAACGGAGCTGCCGGACGATCCCGCCGGCGATAGTCAGCCCGGATCGGAGGCCGCCGCCCAGCGGCCGACCCAGGCCGTGGCGACGCTCGACCAGACGACGCCGAGAGACCAGCCGCCGAGCACGTCGGTCGGCCAGTGGACGCCGAGATAGATGCGGCTGAGGCCGATCAGCAGGATCATCACCCAGGCGAGGACAAGGCACAGCAGGGCGATGTCATCGCGCCGCGAGGCGATGCCGACACAACCGGCGATGCTCAGCATCGTCGCGGCCGAGAGGAAGGCGTGGCCGCTGGGGAAGCTCGCCGTGAAGGTCAGCGCGGTGTGGGCGACGATGTCGGGCCTCTCCCGGCCGATCGCGATCTTCAGGCCGTTGCTGACCAGGAGTGCCGTCAACACGCTCAGGACCAGCCCGGCCGCGAGGCGGCGATAACCGCAGAGCCACAGCGCCAGCGCCGCAGCCGTCGTGATGAAGAAGAGCCCGACGAAGCTGCCGAACGCCGTCATGTCCCGCACCGCCTCCTGGAACCAGGCCGGGCCGAGCGGCTGGGCTGGATTGCCCGGCTCGCGGAACAGCAGGATCAGGCTCCGGTCGAAGGCGAAGCTGTGGCCAGACGCGATGAAGCCGGCCAGCGCGACGAAGACTAGGCCGGCGAGGACGGGAACGACCAGCCGCGGACGTAGCGGAGAAGGAATCTGGCCGGGTACGGGGCGGGACATCGGGGCGTCGATTCTCATAAATTCAGGACCGTTGCCTCGTCGCATTGCCTTCACGCGAGCCGGTTGCCCGCCTCGCTCGACAAGGCTCTCGAGGAGCGAGCGGCAATGACGCGAAAGGCCCGCGGCAGCAAGCGGTATGTCAGGGAGCCGGACCGGCGCTCGACCTCGCCATCGAAGGTGACGTGGCCACGGCGCTTGTCGCGCCGCCGCAGCACCACCTCGTCCCCGGTGAAGGAGGTGAGGTTCCGTGAGGAGCGCCAACGACCGGAGACGACCGAGAGCGCCGCCTTGCTGCGGGAATAGAGACCGCCAGCATTCAGCACATGGACCTCGAAGATGCCAGCGTCGAGCCGCTCGCGGCGCCATTCCGCGCCGTCGAAGCGGTTGACGGTGACCAGTACCGCATCCGCATCGACGACGAGATGCTCGCTGCCGATGCGGATATCGACCGAGATCGGCCGGGTGAACAGGATCGAGCGCGTCGCCGCGACGCCGAAGGCAGCGACGCGGCTGAAGGGAAAGCGCCGGCGCGCATATTCGCGCTCGCGCGCCATCAGGCTGAAGAAGCCCAGGCCGGAGATCGAATGAAACAGCCTGTCATTGACCCGCCCGACATCCATCTCGACCGGCTCGCCCTCGCACAGCGCCGCGACCTGCTGCTCCAGCGGGCCCAGCAATCCGAGATCGCGCCCCAGCACATTGACCGTCCCCATCGGCAGGATGCCGACGGGGCAGGCCGCCTGGATCAGGACCGGCAGGACGCGGTTGATCGTGCCGTCGCCCCCGGCGATGACCGGGACGGCGTCGCTGGTTTGGACCGCGAGCGCCAGGGCGTCGTCCAATTCGCGCGGCGCGACGAGCTTGACCTCGGCGGTCGAGCCATGCGCCGCGAAGGCGGCTGTCAGCCGCTCGGAAAAAGCGTGGGCTCCGACTTCGAGGACGGTGCCCGCGCGGGCGTTGACAATCACCGTATGACGCATCGCCCGGTCGAGATGGGGCGCCCGGAGCCGTTCGCAAGGCGCCTCGGACGGGAGCGATGCCTCAGGCCGCGGCAGGGCGGGCATCGAACTGCGGCGGCATCGCCGGCGCGAGCGGCATGGGCAGTTCTTCGATTTCCTCGGTGACGACCTCGAAGCGCTGCACCGTATGCGTGCCGAAGGAGCTGATCATCGCCACATCCGTCGCGTCCCGGCCGCGCGCGATCACGAGGCGGCCGATGCGCGGCTCATTGTGACGGGCGTCGAAGGTGTGCCAGCGACCGCCGAGGAAGACCTCGAACCAGGCATTGAAATCCATCGGCGCCGGATTCGCCGGCACGCCGATATCGCCGAGATAGCCGTTGCAGTAGCGCGCCGGGATGTTCATGCAGCGGCACAGGGCGACCGCCAGATGGGCGAAGTCGCGGCAAACCCCGACCCGCTCCTCGAAAGCCTCGGCAGCGGTACGGGTGCTGCGCGCGAAATCGTAGCCGAAGGTCAGGTGGTTGTGGACGAAATCGGTGATCGCCTGCACACGAGCCCAGCCTGGAGGAACCTGGCCGAACAGGCGCCAGGCCTGATCGCAGAGCCTGTCGGTCTCGCAGTAGCGGCTGCCCAGCAGGTAGACGAGCGCCTCGTCCGGCAGCCGCGCCGGCGGCGTCTCCTGCACCGAGGGGCTCTGACGGTCGGGCTCGCCGGAATCATGGATGACGCCCTCCGATTCGAGCCGGATGCCACCGGCCGGCGCAACCAGCCGCCGGCAGATGTTTCCGAAGGCGTCCCGATGCTGGCTGACAGCGATCTCGACGGACGGATCGCGCAAGGCCGTCGCCCGCATCTCATCGGGTCGCATCAGGTCATGGCGGCGGGAAGGGTGGACATCGAGCAGCGTCATCAGTGGCATGTCGTGCTCGCAGACAAGTTCTATCCGATACCCGTAACGGATCTGCATATCGCTCTCCCGATTGAAGGGCGGCCTGTTGCGGGCCATGCACCGCTGCGGCTCTGCTGACTGAACCCTCTCTGATCAGACGCGGAGCGGGGGTGCCTGGTTCCGGGCCCCGCCGGAAAAATACGGTCCCCAAAAAAAGGAAGATGCGGGCCTTTCGGCCCGCATCCCGCCGCCACGGCGGTTCGGCTGGGGGGATAGCAACCGCCGCGACCTGCGCCTGGGCTGCCTCTACATCATCCGAAACATGGGTCATGGTCATTGTTCGCTCCATCCGGTTGGGCCGCACCGCCTGCATTGAAGCGGGGCACGGCTCTCAAGCTCGTTGGGTCAACTCGTCTCCGGGATGAAGGTTCCGCCGATTCCGGGCTCTCCGCGATCGCCTTGGGCGGCCGGCTCGCGGGCACGGGGGCGTTCCTGAAACGGTCTTATTTTGCGCGCCTTTCTCGTGCCGTCTCCCGGTCGATGCCACCAGCGCCGGAACATTTTCGATGCCGGGCCGTTGGGGCTGCGAGCGACAAGCGAACTCGACAATGGGACTCGAGAGGAGGGACTCGAATGAAAAAGCTGATACTGATCGTCGCAATGGGTGCGGCCATTGGAGCGGGCGCCTGCACGCCCCGTGAGCAGAATGCCGGCACGGGCGCGCTGATCGGCGCCGGGGCCGGCGCCATCATCGGCGGCGCGGCGACAGGTCGTGCGGGCGGTGCTCTGGCGGGCGCGGCGATCGGCGGCGCGAGCGGCGCCATCATCGGCGGCGCCGCGACTCCGCAACGCTGCTATGGCCGTGACGAGTGGGGCCGGCGCGTGGTCTACGACTGCTGATTTCGGTCCATCCCGGGACGGATACCCGTCTCATGAGACAAGGCCCGCCGGTCATGGCGGGCCTTTTTTATGACCGATGGCACCGACAAAGCCGCAGCGAATTCAACGCGTCCTAAACCTGGCCATAGGGGCCGAAACGCCCGACGAAGCGGTGCCTCGGCCCGGGATAGAGCAGGCGTACCGCTGTCACCGGCCGGTCCTGGTTCCAGGTCCGGCGCTCGACGAGCAGGCAGGGCTCTCCGATCGCGATCTCGAGCAGGACGGCCTCGTCGCCCTGCGYGCCGACGGCGCTGATCGCATGCTGGGCCTGCGACCAGAGGCTGTGCTTGAGCAGCCAGTCGCCCGGCGGCGTCTGCGCGAAATCCTCCTCCGCCAGCCCCGCCACGGAAGCCGCGTGGATGACGCGCTCCTCCAGCACATGCGGCTTGCCGCCGGCGCGATGCAGCACCACGAGATGGGTGACCTTGTCCGAGCGCTTCAAGCCGAAACGCTCGGCGACTTCGGGGGCGGGCCGGCCATCGCTGCGCGAAAGGACGTCATGGGCATAGGCCTGTCCAAGCTGCTCCACCTCCTCCGGGATCGAGAGGATGTCGAGCATGGCGTGGCTGGCGGGCGGGCTCGCGACGACGGTGCCCGAGCGGCGCCGGCGGATGATCAAACCCTCGCGGGCGAGCTGCACGAGCGCGCGGTGCACCGTCATCCGCGAGGCGCCGAGCTGTTCCATCAGGGCGTGCTCCGGCGGCACGCCGGTGCCCGGCGGCCATTCGCCACTGACCACCAGATCGCGGATCGCGCGCCGGATCTGATCGTAGACCGGCCCGGTGCCGTCCAGCTTCACCGCATCGAGCCGGGTCTCCGTCATCCTGTCCCCTATGCGGCTGCGAGCAGGCGCCGCATCACGCCGGCAAAGCGCACGCGCACCGAATCGCGGGCGGTGTGCCGCCCCTCGGCGACGACACTCCTGCCACCGACGACGACATCGCGCAAAGGCAGTGCGTTGGCCGCGAAGATCGCGCTGTCGWCCGCCTCCGCGCCTGCCCGGCCGACAAGCGCCGGATGATCGGTGTCGAGCGTGATGAAATCGGCGCGGTGTCCGGGCGCGATCCGCCCGATGGCCCGGCCGCAGGCCTGAGCCCCTCCGGCGCAGGCCGCCTGCCAGAGCGCAAGGCCCGTCGAAGCCTCCTCCTCCGCGAACAGCGCACGGCGGCGATCGCGCAGGCGCTGCGAATATTCGAGCTGGCGCAATTCGGCCCCGGCATCGATCTGGATGTTGGAATCGCTGCCGACGCCATAGGCGCCGCCGGCTTGCGCATAGCGGATGCCGTCGAAGATGCCGTCGCCGAGGCTGGATTCGGTGATCGGGCACAGGCCGGCCACCGCGCCGCTCAGGGCAATGCCGTCACGCTCGGCGTCGCTCAGATGCGTCGCATGGATCAGGCACCAGCGCTGGTCGAGCGGGACCGTGTCCATCAGCAATTCGACCGGGCGCCTGCCGGTGATCTTCAGGCTGGCCTCGACCTCGGGCACCTGCTCGGCGACATGGATATGGACGGGATCGTTCGGGCGCAGCGACGAGACCCAGCCGAGATCGTCGAGCGCGACCGCGCGCAATGAATGCGGGGCGACGCCGAGCCGCGCGTCCGGCAAATCACGGATCGCGGCAGCGCTGCCTTCCAGCAGGCGCTGATAGGCGTCGCGCTCGTTGACGAAGCGGCGCTGGCCATGGACCGAAGGCGCCTGCCCGAAATTGCCGAAGCGGTAGAGCACCGGGAGAAGCGTGAGGCCGAGACCGGTTTCCTGCGCGGCCGATGCGATCGCCTGCCCCATCGTCGCGATATTCGCGTAGGCGCGGCCGTCCTTGTCGTGATGGAGATAGTGAAACTCCGCGAGCGCGGTGAAACCGCCCTCCAGCATTTCGACGAAAGCCTGTGCGGCGATGGCCTGCACGTCGTCAGGGTCGAGCCGGTCGAGGAARCGATACATCACCTCGCGCCAGGTCCAGAASGAATCCKCCGKSGCGCCGCGCCGCTCRGASAGRCCSGCCATGCCGCGCTGGAASRSRTGGCTGTGSAGGTTCGGCATGCCMGGCAGCGCGATGCCGCGGAAATTCCGGTCGCCCGGCTCCGCCGCCGCCCCGGCCTCGACAGCCGTGATCACGCCCTGCTCCAGTGTCAATTTCACATGGCTGGCAAAGCCTTCAGGCAAAAGAGCCTCGGCCAGATGCAGGGTCTCGGTCACCGCTTCGCTCCATCGATCATTTGCATATGCAATTACACACTTGCCATTTGCATATGCAATTAGATAGCATACTCGCAGCCAAAGGATAGCGGGAGGACGCGACGTGGCGAAGGCGCCGGGCGAAACGCTGGCTTGCGACAAGCTCTGGACGAATGTGCGGCTGGCGACGATGTCGCTCAAGGTCGGCACACCCTACGGCGCCATCGAGGATGGCGTGATCGCCACGCGTGACGGCCGCATCGTCTTCGTCGGGCCGCGGAGCGAGGCACCGGTTTTCGATGCCGCCGTTTCCATCGATTGCGCGGGTCGCTGGATCACGCCGGGCCTGATCGATTGCCACACCCATCTCGTCTATGGCGGCGACCGGGCGCACGAATTCGAGCTTCGCCTGCAAGGCGCGACCTATGAGGAGATCGCGCGGGCCGGCGGCGGCATCCTCTCCACCGTCAAGGCGACGCGCGAAGCGAGCGAGGATACGCTCTTCGCCTCGGCCGACCGGCGCCTCGCCGCGCTGATGGCGGAGGGCGTCACCACCGTCGAGATCAAGTCCGGCTACGGGCTGGAGCATCAGGCGGAGCTGAAGCAACTGCGCGTCGCGCGCCGGATCGGCCGCGAGCGGCCGGTTACCGTGCGCACCACCTTCCTCGGGGCGCATGCCGTGCCGCCGGAATATAAGGGCCGCTCGGGCGATTACACCGCGCTCGTCGCCGGGCCGCTGCTCGACGCCGTTGCCGCCGAGGGGCTGGCAGACGCTGTCGACGTCTTCTGCGAGGGCATCGCCTTCTCGCCGGCTGAGACGAAAGCGGTTTTCGAAGCCGCCAAGGCCAAGGGCCTGGCGATCAAGATCCACGCCGAGCAACTCTCGAACCTGCATGGCGCGAAGCTTGCCGCCGAGATGGGGGCGCTCTCCGCCGACCATCTCGAATATCTCGACGAGGACGGCGTCATCGCCATGGCCAAGGCCGGCACGGTCGCCGTCGTGCTGCCCGGCGCCTTCTATTTCCTGCGCGAGACGCAGAAGCCGCCGATCGAACTGATGCGCAAGCATGGCGCCGCGATCGCGCTGGCGACCGATGCCAATCCCGGCTCTTCGCCGCTGACCTCGCCTTTGCTCGTGCTCAACATGGCCTGCACGCTCTTCCGGATGACGCCGGAGGAGGCGCTGGCCGGCCTCACCCGAAATGCCGCGACCGCGCTCGGGCTTCAGGACGAAATCGGCACGCTCGAAACCGGCAAACGCTGCGACCTCGCGATCTGGGACATCGAACGCCCGGCCGAGCTCGCCTATCGCATCGGCTTCAACCCGCTTCACACCCGCATCTGGAACGGACAATGACCACGGTTTCGCTGAACCCGGGCGCAGCCCGCCTCACCGACTGGCGCGCCGTCCTCGACGGCGCCACGGCCGGCCTCGCCGGCGACAGCGCCAGCTCCATCGCGTCGGGGCAGAAGATCGTCGAGGAGATCGTCGCCGCCGGCACGGTGACCTATGGCGTCAACACCGGCTTCGGCAAGCTCGCCAGCGTGCGCATCGCCGATGCCGACCTCGCCAAGCTGCAGAGCAACCTGATCCTCTCCCATGCGGTCGGCACCGGCCCTGCCCTGCCCGACGGCGTGGTGCGGTTGCTGCTGGCGATGAAGGCGGCAAGCCTGGCGCGCGGCGCCTCCGGCGTGCGGCCGGTGGTGATCGCGGCGCTGACCGGCGCGCTCAAGGCCGACGCCATGCCCATCATCCCGGCCAAGGGTTCGGTCGGCGCCTCAGGCGACCTCGCCCCGCTCGCCCATATGACCGCGGCCCTGATGGGCTTCGGCGAGATCCGCCTGAAGGGCGAGACCCTGCCGGCGGCCGAGGCGCTGAAGCGCATCGACCAGGCCCCGCTCGCGCTCGGCGCCAAGGAGGGCCTCGCGCTGATCAACGGCACGCAGGTCTCGACCACGCTCGCCATGACCGGCCTTGCGGCCATCGCCCGCGTCTTCGACGCCGCGCTCGTCGCCGGCGCGCTCTCGGTCGATGCGCTGAAGGGCTCCGACACGCCCTTCGACCCGCGCATCCAGACCCTGCGCGGGCAGCCCGGCCAGATCCGCGTCGCCAGAATCCTGCTCGAGCTGATCGCCGGCAGCGCGATCCGCGAGAGCCATCGCCATGGCGACAGCAAGGTGCAGGACCCGTATTCGCTGCGCTGCCAGCCGCAGGTGATGGGCGCGGTGCACGGCCTGCTCGGCAGCGTCGCGGCGACGCTCGGCATCGAGGCCAATGCCGTCACCGACAACCCGCTGGTGCTTGGGCCGGGCGAGATCGTCTCGGGCGGCAATTTCCACGCCGAGCCCGTCGCCTTCGCCGCCGACATGCTGGCCATGGGCGTCTGCGAGATCGGCAACCTCTCCGAGCGGCGCATGGCGCTGCTGGTCGACCCCGTCATGAGCGGGCTGCCGCCCTTCCTCGCCCGCGACGCCGGGCTGAACTCCGGTTTCATGATCGCGCAGGTCACCGCCGCGGCGCTCGCCTCCGAGAACAAGCAGAAGGCCTATCCCGCTTCGGTCGACACCATCCCCACCTCCGCCAACCAGGAAGACCATGTCTCGATGGCGACGCATGGCGCCTTCCGCCTGCTCGACATGGCCCGCAACGCCGCCAGCATCATCGGCGTCGAGTTGATGGCGGCGGCGGAAGCGATCGAGCATCATCGCCCGCTCAAGACCAGCGCGCGGCTGGAGCCGGTGCTCGCCCTGCTCCGCGACAAGATCGCGCCGTTGACCGAGGACCGTTACCTCGCCCCCGATCTCGCGGCAGCGACCGAGCTCGTGCTCTCCGGCGCCATCGRCAAGGCTGCCGGCCTCGACAGCTTTGCGGAGTTCGAGGCGTGACCACCGACATCGTCACCGTCACGCGGGGTTCCTCCCCGCTCATCCTCTCGATGCCGCATCCCGGTACGGCCCTGCCCCCGGAAGTCGCGGCGCAGCTCAACGAGCGCGGCAAGCTGGTCGAGGATACCGACTGGCATATGCGCCGGCTCTACGGCTTCGCCGCGCCCTTCCAGCCCACCATCGTCGAGGCGCAGCTTTCGCGCTTCGTCATCGACCTCAACCGCGACCCGGCCGGCGTCTCGCTCTATCCGGGTCAGGCGACGACCGAACTCGTGCCGAGCACGACCTTCGACGGCGCGCCGATCTGGCAGAATGCGCCGGACGCCACCGAGATCGAGCGGCGCAAGGTGGCCTATTTCCAGCCCTATCATCAGGCGCTGGCTGCCGAGATCGCGCGGGTGAAGGCCGAGCACGGCTATTGCGTGCTCTGGGACTGCCACTCGATCAAATCGGAGATCCCGCGCCTGTTCGAAGGCACGCTGCCGACGCTGAATCTCGGCACGAATTCCGGCGAAAGCTGCGCACCTGGGGTCGAGCGGGCCGCCGTCGCCGCCATGGCCGGCCAGCCCTTCACGCAAATCCTCAACGGCCGCTTCAAGGGCGGCTGGATCACCCGCCATTACGGGCGCCCCTTCGCGGGCGTCCATGCGCTGCAGATGGAGATCGCGCTCTCGGCCTATCTCACCGAGGAAGCCGCGCCCTGGGCCTTCGACGCGACGAAGGCCGCGAGCCTGCAGATTGCCTTGTCCGCCATCATCGAAGCCGCCCTCGGCGCGGCCGCTGCCCTCGAACGGAGCCGCTCATGACCCGCCTCGACAACACCCGCACCATCCGCGCCGCGACCGGCACCGAGCTCACTGCCAAGAGCTGGCTGACCGAGGCGCCTTTGCGCATGCTGATGAACAATCTCGACCCGGACGTCGCCGAAAACCCGCATGAGCTGGTCGTCTATGGCGGCATCGGCCGGGCCGCCCGCTCCTGGGAGGATTTCGACCGCATCGTCGCCGCGCTGCGCCAGCTCGAAGCCGACGAGACCCTGCTCGTCCAGTCCGGCAAGCCGGTCGGCGTGTTCCGCACGCACAAGGATGCGCCGCGCGTCCTGATCGCCAATTCCAACCTCGTGCCGCATTGGGCGAACTGGGACCATTTCAACGAGCTCGATAAGAAGGGGCTCGCGATGTACGGCCAGATGACGGCCGGCTCCTGGATCTATATCGGCACGCAAGGCATCGTGCAGGGCACCTACGAGACCTTCGTCGAGGCCGGGCGTCAGCACTATGGCGGCAACCTCAAGGGCAAATGGGTGCTGACCGGCGGCCTCGGCGGCATGGGCGGCGCGCAGCCGCTCGCCGCGGTGATGGCCGGCGCCTCCTGCCTTGCCGTCGAGTGCAACCCGGACTCGATCGATTTCCGCCTGCGCACCCGCTATCTCGACGAGAAGGCCGAGACGCTCGACGAGGCGCTGGAGATGATCACCCGCTGGACCAGGAACGGCGAGGCGAAGTCGGTCGGCCTGCTCGGCAACTGCGCCGAGATCCTGCCCGAGATGGTCCGCCGCGGCATCCGCCCGGACATGATCACCGACCAGACCTCGGCCCACGACCCGGTCAATGGCTACCTGCCGAAGGGCTGGACCATGGGCCAGTGGAAGCAGGCGCGCGAAGCCAATCCGAAATCCGTCGAGAAAGCGGCGCGCGCCTCGATGCGCGAGCATGTCGAGGCGATGATCGCCTTCCAGGAGATGGGCTTGCCCGTCTTCGACTACGGCAACAATATCCGCCAGGTCGCCAAGGATGAGGGGCTGGAGAACGCCTTCGCCTTCCCGGGCTTCGTGCCGGCCTATATCCGCCCGCTGTTCTGCCGTGGCATCGGCCCGTTCCGCTGGGCCGCCCTCTCGGGCGATCCGGAAGATATCTACAAGACCGACGCCAAGGTGAAGGAGCTGACGCCCGGCAACACGCATCTGCACAACTGGCTCGACATGGCGCGCGAGCGCATCGCCTTCCAGGGCGTGCCGGCGCGCATCTGCTGGGTCGGCCTCGGCGACCGCCACCGGCTCGGCCTCGCCTTCAACGAGATGGTTCGGAACGGCGAGCTCAAGGCGCCGGTCGTGATCGGCCGCGACCATCTCGATTCCGGCTCGGTCGCCTCGCCGAACCGCGAGACCGAGGCGATGAAGGACGGCTCGGACGCSGTYTCCGAYTGGCCRCTGCTSAACGCSCTGCTCAACACKGCCKSCGGCGCGACCTGGGTCTCGCTKCACCATGGYGGCGGCGTCGGCATAGGCTTCTCGCAGCATGCGGGCGTCGTGATCTGCGCCGACGGCACGGACGACGCAGCCGCCCGCCTCTCGCGCGTGCTCTGGAACGACCCGGCGACCGGCGTAATGCGCCATGCCGATGCCGGCTACGACACCGCGCTGGACTGCGCCCGCGAGAAGGGGCTCAATCTGCCGGGCATTCTGGGCTGAGCCCACCCGTCATTGCGAGCGCAGCGAAGCAATCCAAGGGCGGCAGCGCTCTACGTCCCCCTGGATTGCTTCGTCGCTTCGCTCCTCGCAATGACGGCGGTTGCGACGCGCTCACCTGTCAAGGATCACATCATGCGCATCATCCGCGCCGCCGATTGCAAGGTCATGCCGTGGAAGAACGGCGGCGGGACCACGACCGAGATCGCGGTGGCGCCGGAAGGCGCCTCGCTTGGCGATTTCGACTGGCGGATATCGATGGCCCATGTGGGCGCAGACGGGCCGTTCTCGTCCTTCCCCGGCATCGATCGGACCTTGTGCGTGCTGAGCGGCAACGGCATTCGCCTCGCTTTCAGTGACGGCGAAGTGGTGATGCTCGAACGCGCCTCCGGGCCGCATTTCTTCGCGGCCGACCGCGCCGTCGACGGACAGTTGATCGATGACGCGATCGACGACCTCAACGTCATGACCCGGCGGGGGCGCTGGCGGCACCGGGTCGAGCGCTTGTCGGGTGAAGGTTCGCTCCCCGCGAGCGAAGGCCTGCTGGTGCTGGTCGCCCGCAAGGGCGACTGGCTGGTGAACGGCGTGAGCTTAGCAGCCGGCGACAGCGCGATCCTCGACGCGCCGGGGCATGTCGAACTTGAGGTGAGCGGCAGTGAGGCAGAACTCTACGCCGTGTGGCTGACCGCGTCATAGATAAGCGCGGGATCCCCTCTCCCGGATGGGAGAGGGGTAGGGGTGAGGGACCGCCGCTCACTATTGGAAGGCAACGGCACCGCTGCGGCTTTATCCGCAAGGGCAGGCCCTCATCCCTGCCCTTCTCCCACACGGGAGAAGGGTTCCCCGCGCCCTACCTAAACCTACGCCGCCTGACGCGGCTGCGGGCCGACATAGACCGATTGCGGACGGATCAGCCGGCCGCCGGCGATCTGCTCCTTGGCATGGGCGAGCCAGCCCGTCGTCCGTCCCAGCGCGAAGACGCAGGTGAAGGAATCCGGCGTGAAGCCGAGCGCCTCCAACAGGAGCGCGGTGTAGAACTCGACATTGGTCTCCAGCGTGCGGTTGGGCTTGCGCTCGCGCAGGATGGCGAGCGCCGCCTGCTCCACCGCCTCGGCCAATGCGAGGCGCCCGCTATCGGCGCCGAGCCGGCGGATCGCGCCCTTCAGCGCGTCGGCGCGCGGATCGCGGACGCGATAGATGCGGTGGCCGAAGCCCATCAATCGGTCGCCGCGATCGAGCGCCGATTCCAGCCAGGCTCGGGCATTGCCGGGCGCGCCGATCGCATCGAGCATCTCGATGACCGGACCCGGCGCGCCGCCATGGAGCGGGCCTTTCAGGGCGCCGATGCCGGCCAGCACGGCCGAGACCAGCCCGGCGCGGGTCGAGGCGACGACGCGCGACGCGAAGGTCGAGGCGTTGAGGCCGTGATCGGCGACCGTGACGAGGTAGGTGTCGAGCGCGGCCGCCTGCTGCTTGGTCGGCGTCTTGCCGGTCAGCATGCGCAGTGTGTCCGCGGCCTGCGACAGCGCCGGATCGGGTGCGACCGGCGCGAGCCCTTGCCGCAGACGCAGCGAGGCGGCCGTGAACACGGCCGGCGCCGCCAGCAGCCGCAGCACCGTGCCGACATCCTCGCCATCCGGAATCAGCGCCGTCATCGCCCGGATCATCTCGACCGGACCGAGCGTGACGGGCACGACAGCTTTCCGGACCACCGTCTCGAACAGCTCCTTTCGCGCCGCGCCGAGCGCCGCCGGCAGATCCTTCATCGCCGGCAGGTCCGGCACGAAGCCGTCAAGCATCAGCGCGGCCATTTCCTCGAAGGAGGTATGGCCGGCGAGTTCATCGAGGCTGTGGCCGCGCATCACCAGCCGGCCCGCCGCTCCATCGACTTCCGAGAGCACGGTATGGGCGGCAACGACATCTTCAAGGCCATCGGACATGGCAGTTCTCCTCAACATCTGAGGCCTTGAAGATTGATAGCTTCACCAGTAGAATCAATCTTGAACAATATAATCAATGTATTTTTCGATGACCGACTGGCTGACGGCGCAACAGGTGATGCAGCGGCTCGGGCTGAAGCCGCAGACGCTCTATGCCTATGTCAGCCGCGGGCTGATCGAGGCGCGCGGTGATGCGGGCGATTCGCGTCGGCGGCTCTACCGAGCCGAGGATGTGGCACGGCTGGAGCACCGCAAGGCGCGGGGGCGGAAACCGGCGGCCATCGCAGAGGATGCGATCGCCTTCGGCGAGCCGATCCTGGCCTCGGGCATCGCCACGATCCAGCGCGGCAAGCTCTGGTATCGCGGGCAGGATGCGGAAAAGCTGGCCGAGATGGCGAAGCTGGAGGATGTCGCGCGGCTGCTCTGGGATTGCGGCTCGCAGCGCTTTCCGCCGCTGTTCACGATCGTGCCGGAGGCGCCGGCCCGGCAGCGCATGTTCGCGGTGATCGCCGCCCGCGCCGCCAGCGACCCGGCCATGGCCGGCCGGACGAAGAAGGCGCTTTATCTCGAGGCTGCCTCCGTCATCGACTCGCTCGTCGACGCCATCGCCGGGCGGCCGGGACAGGGGCCGATCCATCACCGGCTGGCGCTGGCCTGGGGCTGCGACGAACGCGGCGCCGATCTGATCCGCCGCGCACTCGTGCTGCTGGCCGACCACGAGCTCAACGCCTCGACCTTCTCCGTCCGGGTCGCGGCCTCGACGCGCGCTTCGCTGGCCGCCTGCATCTTGGCGGGGCTCGCGACGCTGTCCGGGCCGCTGCATGGCGGGATGACGCCGCGCGTCCTCGGACTGATGCGCGAGATCGCAAGCGAAGGCGTGGAAATGGCGGTCTCGGCGCGGCTGGCGACCGGCATGCCCCTGCCCGGCTTCGGCCATCCTCTTTACCCCGATGGCGATGCGCGGGCGCGGGCGCTGCTCACGGCCTTCTCGCTACCACCGGCCTATGAGGAGACGCGCCGGGCCGTCACGGCGCTGACCGGCGAGGAGCCGAATATCGATTTCGTACTGACGGCGATTGCGAGCGAACTCGGACTCGCCCCGGATGTATCCTTCCAGATCTTCGCCGCCGCGCGCTGCGCCGGCTGGATCGCGCATGCGCTGGAACAGGGCGAGACCGGACGATTGATCCGGCCTCGCGCCCGCTATGTCGGGCCGGAGCCGGGCTAGGCCGGCTCGGCAACCTTCGCCTGCGCAGGCTTGCGCCCAAGCTCGCCCTCGCGCTCTTCGATATAGCCGCGCGTGATCGGCAGGCCGTCGAGCTTTTTCGCGAGCTGGAACTGGAACACCACCAGATCGTCGTGCCGGAAGCTCGCTTCGGAGGCGGCGAGATAGAACTCCCACATCCGGGCGAAGCGCTCGTCATACATCGCCACCGCCTCGTCGCGCCGGGCGAGGAAGTTCTCGCGCCACACCTTCAGCGTCTCGGCATAATGCAGGCGCAGCACCTCGACATCGGTGATGACGAGCCCTTCCTTCTCGACTGCGGCCGAAACCTCCGACATGGCGGGGATATAGCCGCCCGGAAAGATGTATTTGGCGATGAAGGGGTTGGTCGCGCCCGGCGGCGAGCTGCGGCCGATCGTGTGGATCAGCGCGACACCATCATCGGTCAGCAATTCGCGGACCTTGCGGAAATAGTCGCGGTAATAGCCGACGCCGACATGCTCGAACATGCCGACCGAAACGATGCGGTCGAAGCTCTCGGTCAGGTGACGATAGTCCTGCAAGCGGAACTCGACCGGCAGGCCGGATTCTGCGCCGCGATGCTTCGCAATGGCGAGCTGCTCCTCCGAGAGCGTGATGCCGGTGACGGAGGCGCCGGTTTCGCCGGCGATCGAGAGCGCCATGCCGCCCCAGCCGCAGCCGATATCGAGTACGCGCTGGCCCGGCTGCAGATCGAGCTTGCCCATGATGTGGCGCTTCTTGGCGAGCTGCGCCTCGGCGAGCGTCATCTCCGGCCGCGCGAAATAGGCGCAGGAGTACTGCATGTCCGGATCGAGGAAGAGCTTGAAGAAATCGCTCTTCAGATCGTAGTGGTGCGCGACATTCCGCTTCGCCAATGTCGGCGTATTGTGCTGGTGGAAGCGGCGCACTGCCGTCCGCAGGCCGTCGAGCGTCTTGCCCCAGCCTTGCGGCCGCGCCTTGTGCACGGCCGCGACCAGCGCATCCAGCAGGTCATAGAGCGAGCCCTGCTCGACGACGACGCGCCCGTCCATCACCGCCTCGCCCAAAGCGAGCTCGGGATTGAGCGCGAGCTTGAGTTCCGTAGGCGTGTCAACAATCCGCATCCGCAATCGCGGTGCGCAACCTCGTCCGACGGATTGCAACGTTCCATCGGGGAAAACCACATCGATCCGCGGCTCGATCGCCAGCCGCGACAGCATTCTTGCAACCAGTGAACGCATTGGCCCCACCATTGGCAGTGCCCCCTTGTTGTTCAAAAGATGGCAAGGGAAATTGTCGCCGTAACTCCATTTGCGCGCAAGGCTGCCCCTCGCCTGCGTCATGACAGCGCAGGCAAAGCACACACATCACGCAAGGAAAGCATAGCCACCTCAACCGCTGGTAGTGCTCTCGCTCAGGGATCGGCCGCGATGACCTCGGCCCGGATCTCCTCGACGAGTCGTTCCTTCAGCGCGACGAATTCCGGCGTCGTCTTGATGGTGTAAGGCCGTGGATGCGGCAGATCGACCGCGATATCGGCCTTGATCCGCCCTGGCCGCGCGCTCATCACCACGACGCGCGAGCCGACGAAGATCGCCTCCTCGATGTCGTGGGTGACGAAGAGCACCGTCTTCCGCTCGCGCTCCCAGATGCCGAGCAGCATTTCCTGCATCAGGGCGCGGGTCTGGTTGTCGAGCGCGCCGAAGGGCTCGTCGAGCAGGAGGATTTTCGGATCGTTGGCGAGCGCGCGGGCAATCGCCGTGCGCTGCTGCATGCCGCCCGAGAGCTGCTTCGGGAAGTGGTCCACGAAACTGGAAAGCCCGACGCGCACCGCCCAGTCGCGCGCGATCTTCATGCGCTCCGCGACCGGCACGCCCTTCTCGCGCAGACCGAAGGCGATGTTCTGCTGCACCGTCAGCCAGGGGAAGAGCGTGTAGCTCTGGAAGACGAAGCCGCGATCGGCGCCCGGCCCCGCGACGGGCGCGCCATCGAGCAGGATGCGGCCCTCGCTCGCCGTCTCCAGCCCGCCGATGATGCGCAGCAAGGTCGACTTGCCGCAGCCGGAGGGGCCGAGGATGGTGATGAAGTCGTTGTCGGCGACGCTGAGCGAGGTGGGCATCAGCGCCCGCGTCGGCTCGCCCCCGCGCTGCGCGGGGAAGACCTTGCCGACCTTGTCGATGACGAGCTTGCTCACAGCTTGGCCCACGGAAACAGGCGCTGGTTGACCGCCTTGAACAGGAAATCCGAGATCAGSCCGATCAGSCCGATSACGATGATSCCGAAGATGATCTGCCCGGTGTTGAGCAGYGCCTGGCTGTCGGTGATCATGTGGCCGATGCCGGASGACGAGCCGATCARYTCGGCGACGATGACATAGGTCCAGGCCCAGCCGAGAACGAGGCGGAAGATCTCGGCGATCTGCGGCGCCGCGTTCGGCAGCAGCACGCGGCGCACCACCGAGCGGTCGCTGGCGCCGAGCGTATAGGCGGCATCGACCAGATCGCGCCGGACCCCGCCGACCGCCACCGCGATCATCAGGATGAGCTGGAAGACCGAGCCGAGGAAGATGACGAGGAGCTTCTGCGTCTCTCCGATGCCGGCCCAGAGGATGAGCAGCGGAATGAAGGCCGAGGCCGGCAGATAGCGCGCGAAGGAAACGAAGGGTTCGAGGAACGCCTCGATCGGCTTGTAGGCGCCCATCAGGATGCCGAGCGGCAGCGCCACCACCGCCGCGATGACGAAGCCACCGACGACGCGCCAGATCGTCATCATGATGTCGAAGCTGAAGCCGTAGCGCGTCATCAGGCTCCAGCCCTCGCCGACCATGGTCAGCGGATCGGCCAGGAAGAGGCGCTGGACATAGCCGCCGAAGGTCGCGACCGACCAGAGCGCGACGAAGAGCGCGAAGAAGGCGAGGCCGTAGCCGACGCGCGCGCCGCCTGAGACGGGTCTGAGCGGTTTCATGGGGTTTCGGTTCCGGTCATGGCGCGCGCCAGGTCTTTCCAGGGTTCGATCGACCAGAAACCGGCGGCCGCGCCGGAGGTCGAGGGCAGGATGAAAACGCCCGCGCCGGCGAAGGTGCCGGGCTGCAGGCCATAGGCAATTGAACCGGCAGCCACTCCCAGCGCCGCCTGCGCCGCACGCTTTCCGTTGAAGGCGACATAACGCGGGCGATGGGCGGCGATCCGCGCACGCAGCCCTTCTGCATCGAAATGGGCACCGCGCAAGGCCGAATCCGGCCCCGATGTCAGCTTGGCGACATCGGTGAGGCCGATGCCGTAGCGCGGCAGCTCCCGGAAACGCTCCGGGGCGAGCCGTTCCGGAATCAGCCCGATCTCGTGGATGACGCTCCAGAACTTGTTGCCCGGCCCGGCATAGTAGGCACCGCGCGCCGCCGAGACAGCGCCGGCCTGCGTGCCGCAGAAGACGACGCGCAGATCGGGTTCGAGCACGTCGGGCAACACCGGCGGCATTCGTTGTTCAGGGCGTGATGTCTTCCGCGATAACCGCGCCGTCATTCCGGGCTTGCCCCGGAATCCATCCTAGAGCGCCGAGCCCTCCGATGGATTCCGGATCTGCGCTGCTGCGCAGCTTGTCCGGAATGACGGTCGTGGTTCCGCTTCATCCTTCACTTGCCTTCGACGAACTTCGTATCGACCAGCGTGGCCAGATCGGGCTTGGCCTTGATCAGGCCGATCTCCAACAGCAGATCTGCGGCCTTGGCGTTGAAGGCCTGCCAGTCGCCGGACCCGGCTCCATGTTGACGACATTCACGTCCTTCACGGAGAGGCCGTTCTCCTTGAGCATCCAGGCCAGGGCGAAATAGGGCGAGGTACCCGGCGCCGAGGCCGCGACCGTCTTGCCCTTCAGATCCTTGATCGAGGCCGTGGTGTTGCGCGTCACCATGCCGTCGGCGCCGTAGCTCTTGTCGAGCTGGAAGATCTGCTTCGTCTTGATGCCGGCGGCGTCCCACACCAGCCAGGTCTCGACGGTGGTCGCGGCGCACTGGATGTCGCCGGAGGCGATGGCGAGGTGGCGGTCYTTCTGCGGGATCTTCTTGATGGTCACGTCGAGACCGTTCTTGGCGAAGATGCCGGCCTCCTTGGCGAGCACCAGCGGCGCGAAGCCGGTCCAACCGGAAATGCCGATCGCGACCTTCGTCTGCGCCTGGGCTGCGCCCGCCGCCAGGAGCGCCGCGAGGCCGAAGCCGAGGCCGGCACTGACGCGCTTGAAGACTGCCATGATGGAAACCCTTCCCCTGCTTTTTGACTGACCCGTCATCCACGACGCCAGAGCTCGCGGCCGGATGCAACCTTCGTTCCAAATCAGGTTAAATGCCTATGCAAAACCGTCAAGCCGCCGATCACAGCCGCTTGGGGAAGCCATGACATTCTCTCGTTTGACACAGGCTGCGCAATTTCCTCCCCTCACCGTCCGAGGCACATCGCCTCTGTTCTCTTCCAGCCTTCGAGGTTTCCGGGATGAATGGCGCCGACCGCCTTTGCGACACGCTGCTGGTCAACGATGTCGATGTCTGTTTCGCCAATCCCGGCACCTCGGAGATGCATTTCGTGGCGGCGCTCGACCGCAAGCCGCAGATGCGCTGCGTGCTCGGCCTGTTCGAGGGCGTGGTGACCGGCGCCGCCGATGGCTATGCCCGCATGGCCGACAAGCCGGCCGCCACCTTGCTGCATTGCGGGCCGGGCATGGCGAACGCGCTCGCCAACATGCACAATGCCAGGCGCGCCCGCACGCCGATGATCAACGTCGTCGGCGACCACGCCACCTACCACCTCGTCCATGATGCGCCGCTGACCAGCGACATCGAATCGCTGGCGCATCCGATGTCGCATTTCGTGCGCCGCATCGCTTCGGCCGAGGATGTCGGCCCGGCGATCGAGGAAGCCTATGTCGCCTCGCTGACGCTGCCGGGCGTCACCACCGTGATCCTGCCGGCCGATTGCGCCTGGAACAGCGTCGAGCCCGCCGCGCTGAAGCCGGTGAAGCTGCCGGCGCTGAAGAGCGTCGATGCCGCCACGATCCGCGAGGTCGCGGCCGGCCTGCGCAAGCGTGGCGCGCGCGCCGCGATCATGCTGACGGGCCTCGCCTTGCGCGAGAAGCCGATGGAAATGGCCGCACGCATCTGCGCCGCGACGGGCGCGCAGATATTCGCCCAGATGTCGAACGGGCGCATCCAGCGCGGCGCAGGCCGCGTCGCGATCCCCAAGATTCATTATCCCATCGACAAGGCGCTCGAGCAGCTCAAGGACGTCGACTATCTCGTACTGGTCGGCGCGCAGCCTCCCGTCGGCTTCTTCGCCTATCCGGGCAAGCCGGGCCGGCTCGTCCATGACGGTTGCGAGGTCACGGCGCTCGCCAAGCCCGGCGACGACCTGCCTGCCGCGATCACCGCTCTCGCGGAGGAGATGGGCGCGACGAAGACGGCGCCGGCCTTCATCGCGCCGCCGCGCAAGGAGCAGCCCGGCCTGCCGACCGGCCCGCTCGATGCCGACAAGGTCTGCAGCATCGTTTCGACGCTGTTGCCGGAGAACTGCATCATCTGCGACGAGTCGGTCTCCTCCGGCCGGATGTTCTATTTCGACTGCCACAGCGCGCCGCAGCACGACTATATCCAGCTCACCGGCGGGGCGATCGGCGAAGGCATTCCGCTCGCCGTCGGTGCCGCGGTGGCCTGCCCCGACCGCAAGGTCATCGGCATGCAGGCGGATGGCTCCGGCATGTACACGGTACAGGGGCTATGGACGCAGGCGCGCGAGAATCTCGACATCGTCACCGTCGTCTTCGCCAACCGGACCTACCAGATCCTGCATGGCGAGATGCGCGCCGTCGGCGTCAATGATTTCGGCCGCAACGCCACGCAGATGCTCAATATCGACGAGCCCGCGCTGGACTGGGTGTCGATGGCCAAGGGCATGGGCGTGGAAGCCGCCCGCGCCACCACGGCCGAGGAGTTCACCAGCCTGTTCAAGGCCGCGCTGGCCAARAAGGGGCCGTTCCTGATCGAGGCGGCGATCTGAGCGGCCGTTCGAGAAACACKCCCTTCACCCCCAACAACAGGTCTCGGGGTGGAGGGCCATCTTTGCGCGAGCCGTGAGGAGGGGCTTCCCGTTTCGCCCGGTCACCATCAATCTGTCGCAGTGCCCCTGCCAGAGTTGCGGCTGATTTCGAGAAGGAGCGACCAGCATGAACCGGGACGAGATCCTCAAAGCGCCGTCGATGCCGGTCTTCAGCCCGAGCTACCCGCATCCGCCGAACCGCTTCATCAAGCGCGAATACCTCATCATCACCTATGAAACCGACCCGGAGGTGATCCGCGCGGCGCTGCCCGAGCCGCTCGAGCCCGCGCCCGGCAACCTCGTCTTCTACGAGTGGATGAAAATGCCGGATTCGTCCGGTTTCGGCGATTACGAGGAAAGCGGCACCGGCATCCGCGCGCTCTACAAGGACGAGCCCTGCAACTTCTCCGTCCAGATGTATCTCGACGACGAGCCGCCCATCACCGGCGGACGCGAGATCTGGGGCTTTCCCAAGAAATACGGCGTGCCGCGGCTCAAGGTCATGAAGGACACGCTGACCGGCACGCTGCACTATGATGGCGAGCGCGTGGCCATGGGCACGATGACCTACAAGCACCGCAGCCTCGAGGACCGGCTCGACAAGGTTCGCGACGGCATCGCCGGCCTGAACGTCAACCTGAAACTGCTTCCCGATGTCGACGGCTCGCCGAAAATCGCGCAGCTCGTCGGCTATAACCTCACCGACATCACCGTGCATGGCGCCTGGGAGGGCGAGGCAAGGCTACACCTCATCCCTCACGTCAATTGCCGGGTCGCCGATTTTCCGGTGCGCCGGATCGTGAGCGCCCGCCACCAGGTCGTCGACTTCACCTTGCCCTATGGCCGGGTGCTGCACGACTACCTGGCGACGTGACGCCGGCGCTTGGTCCTCAGGCATCGGCTTTTCCCGAAAACCGCATGCCACTTTTCGGGCCGATGCTCTAGCGAGCGAACTCGCCCAGGAACGCGTCGAGGCAGTCGCCGATCGCCTCGATGGCGTAGCCGCCCTCCTGCACGACCAGCGTCGGCAGGCCGAAGCCCTTCACTTGCCGACCAATCGTGCCGAAATCGCTCGCTTCCAGCTTCAGCACGCCGATCGGGTCGTCCTTATGGGCGTCGTAGCCGAGCGCCACGACCAGCACCTCAGCCCCGAAATCGCGGATCGCCTTGCCGGCGCGGTCGACCGCCGCCTGCATCTCAGCCCCGCCCGCTCCATGCGCCAGCGGCAGGTTGAGGTTGAAGCCCTCGCCCGGGCCATTGCCGCGCTCGTCGTCATAGCCGGTGTAGAAGGGATAATAGTTCGCCGGGTCGGCATGGACCGAGATCGTCAGCACATCGTCGCGGCGATAGAAGATCTGCTGCGTGCCGTCGCCGTGATGGGCATCGACATCGAGGATCGCGACCTTGCCGAATGTCGAGCGCAGGCGCTGGGCGGCAATCGCCGTGTTGTTGACGTAGCAGAAGCCCGAGGCGCGATCGGCGCGGGCATGATGGCCGGACGGACGGCACAGCGAATAAACCGCGCGCTCGCCGGCAAGGATCGCGTCGGCGCCGGACACGGCGGTCTCGGACGAGCGCAGGGTCGAATGCCAGCAATGCTCGCCGATCGGCACCGAGAGATCGCCGAGATACCAGCCGAGTTGGCCGATGAAGCCGGTCGGGCGGCAAGGCGGGCGGACATCTTCGTCCGGACGCCCGCTCCAATAAGGGAAGGTGTTCGGCCAGACCTCCGGACCGCGCTCCGACGGAAGCTCCTGCCAGCGCCGCCAGGCACTCTGCAGGAAATCGACGAAGCCCTCGTCATGGATCTTCAGGATCGGCTCGACGCCATGCTCCGCCGGCCGCTCCGGCGTGATGCCATGCTTCGCCAATGCGCCGAGCAGCTTTTCCGTCCGTTCCGGCAGGTCCTTGGGCGCGACGACCTTGCCGAAGCGCATATATTGCTGGGGATCATGGAGCGCCTGGTCGGGGTGGTAGAAGGCACGCATCGGCTGGCAAATCCTCTAGGCTGAGCCGCCTCGACAGCGGCGGTCACGCCGCCATCGTAGCAAGCTGCCCGGGCATCGCCAGTCGTTCCGCGCCGGCCGCCCCTGCGTTGGGGACGAAACGCTCAAGCGCCCGCAGGCGAGATCAGTGCCGCGAATTCGCGCGCCAGCGTCGCGATGTCGTGGCGTTCCGGCCGGTACCAATCCGTCGAGCCGTTGAGGGCGCCGAGCAGGAAATTGCGCAGGACGTCGGGAGCGCGCTCCGCCGGCAAGGCGCCGGCCTGCTGCAGTTCGGCGATCAGGCGCCGCCAGACCTCCTCATAGGATCGGCGTACGGCGCGCACGCTCTCCGGCGCAGGCACAGCGCCGAAATTGAAGACCTTGATGCTGGCGGAGGTATAATCGCCATGGCCATGCAGCGCCGCGAGATGCCCGCGGATCGCCGCCTCCAGCCGCACGCTGGGAGCCGCGCTTTCCGTCTCAGCCAATGCGGCGACGACACCCTCATGCACAAAGCGAACGCCGTCATTCACCACCGCCTCGACGATCTCCTCCTTCGAGGCGAAGTGGTAGTAGAGGCTCGCCTTGCGGATGCCGACCGCCTCGGCGATCTCGCGCAAGGTCGTCTGGTGGTAGCCGCCATTGCGCAGCAGCCGCGCGGCGTGGTCGAGGATCTGGCGGCGCGAGCCGCCCTCGGCCCGGGTCGCGTCCTTGTCCGCCGCGACACTCACAGCCGCTTCGCGACCTCTTCGAGCATCACCTCGGTGGCGCCGCCGCCGATGGACTGGACGCGGGCGTCGCGGGTCATGCGCTCGATCGCGCTTTCGCGCATATAGCCCATCCCACCGTGGAACTGCAGGCAGTCATACATGACCTCGTTGACCAGCTCGCCGCAGTAGGCCTTGACCATCGAGACTTCACGGGTGGCGTCGAAGCCCTGCGCATCCAGCCAGGCGGCGTGGTAGACGAGCTGGCGCCCGGCCTCGACCTTGCCGGCGAGCTCGGCGAGGCGCTGGCGGATCGCCTGCTTCTCCCAAAGCGGCGCGCCAAACGCTTTTCGCGTCTTCACATAGTCCAGCGTCAGGTCGATCGCAGCCTGCGACTCGCCGATCGCCATGGCGCCGATGACCGTGCGCTCGTTCTGGAAGTTGCTCATGATCGCGTAGAAGCCGCGCCCCTCCTGCCCGAGCAGGTTTTCGGCCGGCACGCGGCAATCGACGAAGGAGAGCTCGGCGGTATCCGAGGAGCGCCAGCCATGCTTGTCGAGCGCACGCGAGACCGTGAAGCCGGGCGTGCCCTTCTCGACGAGGAAGATGGAGACCGATTGCGAGGGCTTAGCCGCCGGATCGGTCTTGGCTGCAACGCAGTAGAGATCGGCATGGACGCCGTTGGTGATGAACATCTTGGCGCCGTTGAGGATGTAATGATCGCCCTCGCGCCGCGCGGTGGTGCGGATGCCCTTCACATCCGAGCCTGCATCGGGCTCGGTGACGGCGACCGCGACGATCTTTTCGCCGGCGATGATGCCGGGCAGGTACTTGTCCTTCTGCGCCTGGTTGCCGGCATTGGCGATATGGACCGAGGCCATGTCGGTATGGACCAGCGCGGTGATGGCGACGCCGGAGAAGGTCGAGCGTCCCAGCTCCTCCGCCAGCACCACCGTCGCGAGCGTGTCCATCTCCGAGCCGCCATACTCCGCCGGGTAGCGGATGCCGAAGAAGCCGAGCGCGCCCATCTTTCTGAGCACCTCGCGCGGGACGAAGCCGTCCTCTTCCCATTTCAGGGCGTGCGGCTTGATCTCGGCCTCGACGAAGCGGCGGACCTGATCGCGCAGCGCCTCGTGCTCCTCGGTGAAATAGGGCGAACGACGGGCGCCTTCGCCTGCAAGTTTCTCGACGGCCGACATGGCTTCCTCCCTGCTTGACCGCAGCGCCGCGATCTGACTACCTACCGGACGGTAGGTGAATGCCGCAGCGAGATCAAGCCGCGGCATTCACCTTGGATCGACGGCCCCGTCATTCCGGACAAGCCGCGACAGCGGCGCCGATCCGGAATCCATCGTAGCGCACAATGCCCTTCGATGGATTCCGGGCCTCCGCTTCGCTGCGCCCGGAATGACGGCGACCTTGGAGGAGTGCGTCCGTGCCTGAAACAGCATCGCAAACCGCGACGCCCCCTCCCCCGCTCTCAGCCATGCTGGAGACGTTGCGCCAGCGGCACGGCCTCGTCGCGCAAGGCGGCGGCGAAAAGTTGCGCGCGCGGCACGAATCCCGCGGCAAGATCATGGTGCGCGAGCGCATCGACCTCTTGCTCGACCCGCAGACGCCCTTCCTCGAACTCTCGCCGCTCGCGGCCTACGGGCTCTATGGCAACGAAGTGCCGGGCGCCGGCATCGTCACCGGCATCGGCATCGTGCAGGGCCGCGCCTGCATGCTGATCGCCAATGACGCGACGGTGAAGGGCGGCTCCTTCTTCGCCGAGACGGTGCGGAAGCACCTCCGAGCACAGGAGATCGCCGGGGAGCATCGCCTGCCCTGCCTCTATCTGGTCGATTGCGGCGGCGCCTTCCTGCCGGAGCAGGATCGCGTTTTCCCGGATCGCGACCATTTCGGCGGCTCCTTCTACAACCAGTGCCGGATGTCGGCGGCGGGCATCCCGCAGATCTCGATCGTCTTCGGCGGCGCGACGGCCGGCGGCGCCTATATTCCGGCGCTGTCCGACCAGGTGATCATGGTCAAGGGCACCGGCCGCATCCATCTCGGCGGCCCGCCGATCGTGAAGGCGGCGATCCACGAGATCGTCGATGGCGAGACACTGGGCGGGGCGGAGATGCATACGCTGGTCTCCGGCGTCAGCGACCATCTCGTCCAGACCGAGATGGAGGGGTTGGCGAAGCTGCGCGAGATCGTCGGGGCGTTGGGTGAGATCGGCAAGGTCACACCGCCGCCGCAGGCTCCCGTCGCACCGAAACTCGACCCGGCTGAACTCACCGACATCGTGCCGACCGATCTGCGCCGGCCCTATGACGTCCGCGAGGTGATCGCGCGCATGGTCGACGACAGCGCCTTCAGCGCCTTCAAGCCGGATTACGGCGCAACCCTCGTCACCGGCTTCGCCCATATCCACGGCTATCCAGTCGGCATCCTCGCCAATAACGGCGTGCTGTTCTCGGAAAGCGCGATCAAGGGCGCCCACTTCATCGAACTCTGCGACCAGCGCCAGATCCCGCTCCTGTTCCTGCAGAACATCACCGGCTTCATGGTCGGCACCGAGGCCGAGCGCGGCGGCATCGCCAAGCATTCGGCCAAGCTGGTCTATGCCGTCTCGAATGCGCGGGTGTCGAAATACACCGTGCTGATCGGCGGTTCCTATGGCGCCGGCAATTACGGCATGTGCGGTCGCGGCTTCAGGCCCCGCTTCCTGTTCTCCTGGCCCAATGCCCGCATCGCGACGATGAGCCCGGAGGTGGCGGCGACCGTGGTGACGGAGCTGCGCCGGCAATCGCTCAAGGGCTCGGGCGACGAAGCGGCCATCGCCGATCTCGACAGGCGCACCCGCGCCCAGTTCGAGGAGCAGAGCGATCCCTATTACGCCACGGCCCGGCTCTGGGACGACGGCATCATCGAACCCCAGCAAACCCGCGACGTGCTCGGCCTGTGCCTCGCGCTCTCGGCTGGCGAGACGCGCGATACCGGCCCGCGGCCGGTCTACCGGATGTGAGCGGCGCCATGTTCGACACAATCCTCATCGCCAATCGCGGCGAGATCGCCTGCCGCATCATCCGCACCTGCCGCAAGCTCGGCATCCGCACCGTCGCGGTCTATTCCGAGGCCGACAGGGATGCGCTGCATGTCCGGCTCGCCGACACGGCTGTGCCGATCGGCCCGGCGCCAGCGCGCGAGTCCTATCTGCGRGCCGACCGSATCATCGASGCYGCRCTCRAGACRGGCGCGCAGGCGATCCATCCSGGCTAYGGCTTYCTSTCGGARCGGCTCGACCTGATYGCMGCCTGCGAGGCCAACGGCATCGCCTTCATCGGCCCTTCCGCCAGCGCCATCGAGGCGATGGGCGACAAGATCCGCTCCAAGCAGATCGCGCGCGACGCCGGCGTGCCGGGCGTGCCCGGCTATGACGGCGCCGAGCAATCGCCCGAGACATTGAAGCGCGAGGCGCTGCGCATCGGCCTGCCCGTCATGGTCAAGGCCTCGGCCGGCGGCGGCGGCAAGGGCATCCGCAAGGTCGAAGCGGAGGTCGATCTCGACGCTGCCATCGCGACCGCGAGCCGCGAAGCGGAGTCCGCCTTCGGCGATGGGCGGCTGCTGATCGAGAAATTCGTGACACGGCCGCGCCATGTCGAGGTGCAGGTCGCCGGCGACAAGCATGGCAACATCGTCCATCTCTTCGAGCGCGACTGCTCGGTGCAGCGCTCGAACCAGAAGCTTCTGGAAGAGGCGCCGGCGCCCAATCTCAAGCCGGAAGCCCGCGCGGCGCTGCACGGTCACGCCCTGAAGCTCGCCCGCGCCATTGCCTACGATAATCTCGGCACCGTGGAGTTTCTCGTCGATGCGGTGACGCAGGAGGTGTTCTTCCTCGAGATGAACACCCGGCTTCAGGTCGAGCATCCCGTGACCGAGGCGATCACCGGGCTCGATCTGGTCGAATGGCAGATCAGGATCGCCGCCGGCGAAACACTGCCCCGCCGGCAGGACGAGATCACCTGCACCGGCCACGCCATCGAGGCGCGGCTGACGGCAGAGCGGGCTGAGGAAGGCTTCCGCCCCGACACCGGGACGATCGCGCTGTGGCGGGAGCCCGAGGGCGAGCGCATCGACAGCGGCGTCGAGAGCGGCAGCACGGTCTCGCCCTTCTACGATTCGATGCTCGCCAAAATCATCGCCCACGGCCCGGATCGCGATGCGGCGCGGCGCCGCCTTGCCGACAGCCTCGACCATATGACGGTGCTCGGCCCGGCAACGATCCGCCCCTTCCTGGTCGATGCGCTGCGCCAGCCGGTCTTCGCGCGGGGCGAGGCGACGACATTGTTCATTGGCGAGTCTTGGCCGGGCGGCTGGCAGCCGGCGGCTGAAGACAGGCAGTCGCGCGACGCGCTGGCTGCCGCGATCTGGCTCGCCGGTTTCAAACCAACAATGGCAGGCCCCTGGGGAGCGCTGGCCGATTTCCGATTGCTCGGAACGGCCGGAAAGCCCGGCGCGAGCCATCTCGCGCTAACCCATGGCGAGCACAGCAAGCGGATCAAGATCGAGAGCCTGGGCGACGTCTTCCGCGTCGTCACGCAAGATGGGGCCACGGAGGTCTCGGTCGCGGTCGGCGCCGATCCGACCCGCTGGAGGGTGACGCTCGACGGCCAGCGCCTGACGGTCGATGCGGTCCGGGACGAGGCCGGCGTTTCCTTGCGCTGGGGGGCGTTCGAGGGGCGCATCGGCATCGCGCTCGCAGTCGCGGCGGAGGCGGCAGCGCGCGAGGCTTCCGGCGGCGCCGGCGACGCAGTGCGCGCGACCATGCCGGGAACCGTCGCCGCGATTCATGTCCGCGAGGGCGACAGCGTCGCGGCGGGGCAGGTCGTCGCCGTGCTCGAATCGATGAAGCTCTTCATGGATCTCAAGAGCCCGGCGGCAGGGATCGTGGCGCGGGTCGCGGCCAAGCCGGGCATGACGGCGGCGGCGGGCGAGCTGCTGATCGCGCTTACGCCGGGCTGACGCCGCGAATGGAGGAGGGACGGATCTCCCTCCTCCCGAAGCGCGGCTCAGTTGCAGCCGCAGCCATGGCCGAGCCCACCGAGCAGGCCGCCGACGATGCCGTTCTTGCTGACGATCGCCTTGACCGGCGCGACGATGCCGACCTTGTTGCCGCTGGCGATCGGGCTGCCGCTCAGCACGCTGACATTGTTCAGCGCATTGACCTGAATGCCGGAGACGGCCGCCGTCACGGGGGCGAGGACGCCACCCAGCAAGGAGCCTCCGCCGCGGCCGCCGGCCATGGCGGGCGAGATGCCGAAAGCTGCAACCGTAGCGAGTACAAGCGCGTATTTCATATCACTCTCCCAGTTGTCGCTCCGGGGATCGAAGCGATGGAGCACGTATAAGTTGCATTTTATCGGAGCGGCAACCTTATCCATTCATTAACCATACTTGCTAGCGTTAACATTGCGCCACGCAGCGATGTCATGAATACAATAAATACTTATTTCTTTCACCAAACCCACTTCATACGCCGATCAGTACGTATAAATTCACTAATATACAATTTATTAAACATAACCATCTATCTATACGTCGAAAATTGAGGGCGATATGAAAAATATTGCGCTGCTTTCGATGATAGTCCTGCATCTATCGGGCGCAGGAGCGGTCCTTAGCGCAGAGAACACTATCCAAAGCGCGGAGAACTCGGTCGCGATCGTCGGGCTGCGCGGCGGTTTCGACAGCAATCCCTCCGGCGTCGAAGGCGAGAAGGGCAGCCCCGTCGCCACCGTCTTTGCAACCTGGGATTATCTCAACGGCACGATCCAGGACGGCTACGGCCTCAACCTGGCGTTGGTGGAGACGCAGTACGACCCACGCAACCTCGCCGCGGCGCGCAGCCACTCCCTGACCCTGAAGCACGGCATCACCCTCGGCGAAGCGACGGTGATCCAGTCCTCGCTGGCCGCCAGCGCGGAGCAGAGCTGGTCGCGCCGCAAGAGCAGCCTCGCCTGGCGCGAGCGCATCGACCACGCACTCGGCCCCTTCCGCCTCTTCGCCAGCGGCGAGGCCCGCGTCACGGCGCTGAACGAGCGCAACGTGTTCAATCTCGGCGATTTCCTGCCCTCGGACGAGAACTTCACGACGCTGTCGGGGACGACCGGCATCGCCTGGAAAACCGGTCAGACTGAGATCGGCGTCTCGCTCAGCGCAGCGCAAGTGCGCTTCGTCAACGGCATGGATTATATCGGCTTCCGCCGCGACCATAACCGGCTGCAGCCGAACCTGTTCTTCTCGACCATGATCGGCGAGGCGTCACTGGAGGGGTCGGTGTCGCCGTTCCGCGCGAGCTTCCCGGACAAGGATTTCGAGACGGTCGACAGCCTGCTTTACACCGCCAAGCTCCGGCTGCCCTGGCAGCGCTTCACGCTCGAGCTCGGCTCCAGCCGCAGTGTCGAGGACACGACGCTGCCCTTCACGGTCATCGACCTGGTGACGGCGCATGAGGCGAAGCTGACCGCGAGGATCGACGAGCGCAATGCGGTGAGCCTGGTCGCCCGCCGCAAGACCGACGACTATGTCGGCCTCGACGCCCGCTCGGACCAGAAGGGCATCGGCCTCGAATATCAACGCGCCTTGGGCRAGGGGCTGATCGCGACCGCCTCCGGCGGCTGGCGCCGGACGAAGGAGACGGGGCTGACCCCGGTCGATTCCTTCAACCTGCTGCTCGGGCTGCAGAAGCAGATCGACCTGAGCCGGAGCACACCCCTCGCCAAGCCCGACCAGCCGACGAAGGCGGGAAGCTGACAGGCAATGGCGCCGCTTTTCCGCCGCCTTCCGATCAGCCCCTGTTCACCTCGACGCTGCTAGAACCGCCCACAGGACTTCGCCCACGCGTCTCGTGCGTGAAGCAGCGGAAAGGAAGCGCCATGTCGCGTCACAAGCTCGCCCTCTCGGTTTTGCTCGGTGCCGTGTTGCTCTCCGCCATTCCGGTCCGGGCACAGTATTACGAGCCCTACCGGCCGACGCCGCCATCCTATGACGATGAKGATGAGGCGCCGGTCCGGCCCTATGGCTACGGCTATGGCCGGCGCTATTACCGCCCGGCCTATGGCAATCTCTGCGTCACCGGCCGCGGCGAATGCCCGACGCCGCCGCTGCCTTACGGGTCGAGCTGCGGCTGCTATATCCCCGGCTTCGGCAACAAGCGCGGCATCGTCCAGTAAACGGCGCCGCCGCCGTCAGGCCTTGCGGCGGCTCTCGCTGCCAAGGTAGCAGATGCCCTCGCCCGGCTTCGCCTTCGGGTTCGGGAAGATGATGAAGCCGTCGCGCGGCATGGTGACGACGGTGCCGTCGGCGCGGCGTGCGATCGGCGTGCCCTGGGCCACGCGGTCGCCTGTCTTCCAGGTGCCCTCCACGCGGTCGCCCTCGGCCTCGCAGATGACGAGATCATCCATATGGACGACGGTGCGCCTCGCGGGGGCGGGCGCCGCCTCGTCGGTCAGCCCGAGATGGGCGAGCACGTTGCGGACCGCCCTGTAGCCGACCTCGACGGACGCCGGATCCTCGTGCCGGCCGCATTCCAGCGTCACGCCGTAGCCGCCCGCGAAACGCATGAACTCCGTCGTGCCGAAGCCTTCGGTCACGGCGAGGCGCGGCAGGTTCAATCGCTCGCGCGCCGCGATCAGCCGGACATAGATGTCGAGCCAGCCATGGATCATCAGATCGACGCCGAGGCTGGCGGCGAAAGCCATTTCGGCAGCCGCATGGCGGAAGGGTTCGAGCTCGCCGCGATTATCCTCCGGCCCGAAGAAGACGAAGGGCACGCCCTCGCCGCTGAAGGAATGCACGTCGAGCAGCATGTCGTGCTGGCGCAGGATGGCGGAGAGCCGGTTGCCGATCCGATCCTCGTTGTCGCCGGGCTGCGGCCGCTCGCGCAGGTCGCGGTTGAGGTTGCGGTCTCCTTCCCGCGTGTTCTGGCGATAGGCCTTGGGATTGGCGACGGGTAGGAAGGTGACCTCGCCGCGCTGGATCGCGACACGGCCGGCGCGGCAATCCTCGATCACCCGGGCRATGGCGTTCGGCCCGCAGGTCTCGTTGCCATGGACGGCGCCGAGGACGAGGAGCTTCGGCCCCGCCTTCAGGCCATGGAAGCGGATGGTCTCGAGCGGCGGGTCGATGAGGTCTTGAGCGGTCATAGGTCTATCGTCAGGCTTTGCGAAGTTGGGAGTGCGGATCGAGGATGTCGCGCAGGCCGTCGCCTAGCAGGTTGAGGCCAARCACGGTCAGAAAAATCGCCAGGCCCGGAAAGATCGAGATCCAGGGCGCCGTCGAGATCTGGTCGCGCGCGTCTGAGAGCATCGAGCCCCAGCTCGGGAAGGGCGGGCGGATGCCCAGGCCCAGGAAGGAGAGCGAGGCTTCCGCCAGCACCGCGCCGCCCATGCCGAGCGTGCCGATGACGATGATCGGCCCCGCCACGTTTGGCAGGATCTGCGTCAGCATGATCCGGAAGGTACCGTAGCCGAGGGAGCGCGCCGCCTCGATATAACCGAGCGACTTGACCGAGAGCGTCGCGGCGCGGGTCAATCGGCAGGTGAAGGACCAGTTGGTCAGGCCGAGCGCGATCAGCAGGCTGGTGAGGCCGGGGCTCAGGATCGCCATGATCGCCAGCGCGAAGACGAGCGAGGGGATGGCGAGCATCATATTGGTCAGGCCGTTGACGAAATCATCCCACCAGCCGCCCCAGTAGCCGGCCGTCAGCCCGAAGGCGACGCCGATCATGGTGTTGATGAGCTGCGAGACGATGCCGACGGTCAGCGAGATGCGGGCGCCGTAGAGCACGCGGCTGTAGATATCCCGGCCCTGCGCATCGGTGCCGAACCAGAACTCCGACCCCGGCGGGATTTCGGCGTTCATCAGATTGGCGTCCATCACCGGGTCGGTATGGGCGAACCAGGGGGCGAGGACGCCGCCGATGACCACGGCTGCGAAGCAGGCGCCGCCGATCCAGAGATTGGCACGGAACTTCATGCGGGCCGCCTAGCTGTATTTGATGCGTGGATCGACGACCGCGCAGAGCACGTCGACAGCGATGTTCACGACGAGGAAGAACAGGACGATGGTCAGGATGCAGCCCTGCACCACCGGGATATCGCGCMRSGWGACGCTGTCGACGAGSAGCGAGCCGAGGCCSGGCCAGGCGAAGAGCTTYTCGACCACGACGGCCTGCCCCAGGACGGAGCCGAATTGCAGGCCGAGCGTGGTGAGCACGATGACGAGCGCGTTGCGCGCGACGTGCCAGCGCAGGACGCGATAGGAGCCCGCGCCCTTGGCCCGTGCGGTACGGACGAAATCGGCATGCATCACCTCCAGCACCGCGGCGCGAGCCGTGCGCGCCAGCAGGGCCAGCGGCGCGACGCCGAGCGCGATCGCCGGCAGCACGATGTAGCGCGGATTGCCGTCGCCATAGCCGAAGCTCGGAAACCAGCCGAGCGTCAGCGCGAAGGCATACATCAGCAGCAGGCCGAGCCAGAACAGCGGCAACGACAGCCCGGAGACGGCAAAGACCATCGAGAGCGTGTCGAGCCAGCTTCCGGGCTTCAGCGCCGCCAGGAAGCCGAGCGGCACGCCGATCAGGACGGCGAAGAGCATGGCCGCAAGCGCGAGCTGCAGGCTCGGCCAGAGCCGCTCGCCGATGACGCCGGTCACGGGCTGGCGGGTGCGGAAGGAATCGCCGAGATCGAAGACCGCGAGCCCCCCGACATATTTCGCGAAGCGCAGCGGCAGCGGGTCGTTGAGCCCGAACTGCTCGTTCATGCGCGCGATGGTCTCGGCATCGACATTGCTGCGCCCGTCAGCCATCTGGCTGGTGGCGAAGTTGCCGGGAATGACGCTGAACAGCACGAAGATCAGCGCCGCGACCGCAAGCAGGATGGGGATGGCCTGCAGCAGCCGGCGGAAGACATAGGGCAACATGAGGGACTCCTGACCGCCGCAGCACGAAACCGGCCGAACCACTCCAACCGAAGCCGGTCGATGATCAAACCCGGCCAGTGTGCTGCCGACCGCGAAAACCAGATCGTCATTCCGGGCTTGACCCGGAATCCATCATCGAGCGGAGCGCCTTACGACGGATTCCGGATCGGCGCCGCTTCGCGGCTCGTCCGGGATGACGGAGGTATTCCGCCACCCGGCCCATAGACCGGGTGGCGAGGCTCGCTTACTTCGCCGCCGGCGAGGAGGCGTCGACCCAGAGATCCTCATAGCGCTGGAGCGCGAGCTCCGTCGCATTGGGCTGGAGCCCGTGCAGCCAAGGCTGATAGGCCAGCACCGCCTTGTTGTAGTTGAAGAACCAGACCGGCGCCTCATCCTGCAGCATGGCGTTCGCCTTCTTCAGGATATCGAGCTGCTTGGCCGCGTCGGTTTCGGCGGAAGCCTCATCGATCAGCTTGTCATAGGCCGGGTTCTTGAAGGCGGTGTAGTTACAGGAGGAGCGCGGCGTCGCCGAATAGAAGCATTTGAGCTGGGTCAGCGCGTCCGGGCCCGAGGTGTTCGACCAGATATAGGCCTGGAAGTCGCCCTTCGCGACCACGCCGCCGAGCGCCGAGGTCTCGACCGGCTTGACCTTCACCTTGATGCCGACCTTGGCAAGCATCGGGATCGTCGCCTCGACGATCGGAATGCCCCAGCTCTCGTTGGGCGTCGCGGTCCATTCGAACTCGAAGCCGTCGGGATAGCCGGCCTCGACGAGCAGCTTCTTGGCCTTTTCGGGATCGTAGGCGTAGGGCTTGGCGTCCTTGTCGAAGGCTGGCACCGAGAGCGGCAGCCAGCTCACGGCGCGATAGGCCTTGTCGCGGACCAGCCGCTTGATGATGAGATCGCTGTCGATCGCGTAGTTGATCGCCTGGCGCACCCGCTTGTCGGAGAAGGGCTTGAACTCGGGGTTCATGCCCATGTTGCGGGTGAAGACCTCGGCGACCTCGAGCAGCCCCTTGGACAGGTTGGCATCGGCCTTGTAGGCGACGTATTGCGACGAGCCGAGGATCGAGACGTCGATCTCCTTGTTGCGGAAGGCGAYGTCRCGSGCSGCCGCCTCRCCCATCGGCRMGATCACSASCTTGTCGGCATAGGGCCGGCCGGTCTTGTAGTACTTCTCCCACTTCTCGAAGGCCATGCGCGAGCCGGGAACGTGCTCGACGAATTTGAAGGGCCCGAGCCCGATCGGCTTGTTGAAGAAGTTCGGGTCCTGCGCCTCCTTGGCGGGCAGGATCGCGGTGTTGGCGCTGTAGAACAGAAAGCCCGGATCGGTCTTGTCCGTCAGCGTCATCTCCAGGGTGAAGTCGTCGATCTTCTTCAGCCCCGAGATTTCCTTGGCCTCGCCCTTCTGGACCGCGGTCGCGCCCTTGATGCGGGCGACATAGCGGGCGCCGGGGTAGTTCTTCGAGCCGTCCATGATCCGGTTGTAGGACCAGATGATGTCGTCCGCCGTCATCTTGCGGCCGTTGTGGAAGAGCGCGTCGTCACGCAGCTTGAAGGTGTAGACCAGCCCGTCCGGCGAGACCGAGACGCTCTTGGCGAGCTCCAGCGCCGGCTTGCCCGCGCTCGCATCCCAGCGATAGAGCATGCCGTGCAGGGCATAGCCGTAGATCTCGTCCTGGATCTGGTTCGAGACATGGCTGTCATTGCTGACGAAGGAGGCTCCGTAAGGCGCCGTGAAGCGGATCGTTCCGCCATGGCGCGGCTCCTGGGCCTGCGCGCGCAGCATCCATCACCGTGCCCTTCCAGGTCTGGCGGGTGAGCATGGTGTGGAAATTCGGGAAGGGGTTGGGATCGCAGACCGGCCCGTCGCTGCCCGTCGCCGGCTTCAGGCCGAGGTCGAACCAGGTGCGGAACGGGTAGCTCGGCAGCGCCCGCTCCGGCCCGAGCACCTTGATATAGGCGTCGCCGAAATCATGGATGAAGACCTGCTGCGGACAGGGATAGATGCCGGCCTTGACCATGCGCTCATGCTGGGCCGGGGTCGAGAAGCCGCAATGCTCGATGCGGTGGCGGCGGTCCGGATCGGGATGGGCCGCAAGCGCCTTCTCATAGGCCGTGATGAGCTGCTCGATCGCGGCATCGCCGATGGCGTGGCAGGCGAGCTGATAGCCCTTCACATGGGCGTCGAGCACCATGCGCTCCAGCTCGTCATCGCTCCACATCCAGACGCCGGTGGTYTTGTCCTCGCCGAGATAGGGCKCGYTCATCCAGGCGGTRCGSCCGCCGGCCGAGCCRTCGAGGAAGAGCTTGACSGCGCCGACCATCAGCATSTCGTCGCCGGTGCCGGAGATCAGCCCGGCGTCGTAGCATTGCGGCACGATCGAGCGGCCATCGTCGCCGAGCAGGGTCAACCAGGTCCGGACCGGCAGGCGCCCGTCGCGCTTGGCCCGGTGATAGGCCGCGATCTCGCCGAAGCCGCCCTTCTGGCCGACGGCGGCGTCCATGCAGCTGGTGATGCCGAGCGAGAGCAGATATTGCCCGCCGCGCTCGATCGCCGCGACCAGCTCCTCCTCGGTCGGCGCCGGGATCGCGGCCTGCACTGGGGCGCGGGCGTTCTCGGCCAGCAAGCCGGTGAGACGGCCGTTTTGCTGCTCGATCAGCCCGCCCTGCGGCGTCGGCGAGTTTTCGTCGATGCCGCCGAGCCTCAGCGCCTCTGAATTGCAGATCGCGATATGGCCGCAGGTGCGCACCAGCATGACCGGGTTGTTCGGCGCGGCCCGGTCGAGCTCCTCGCGCCAGGGATGGCGTCCGGTGTCGAGCTTGGTCTGGTCGTAGCCGCGCGACAGGATCCAKTCRCCGGGCTTCGCCGTCGCGGCGCGGGCCGCGATCGCACCGAGCAGGGCGTCCAGCGTCGGCGCGGCCTCGGGCTTGGAATTGACCCAGCCCATGGTCATGCCGAGCGAGATCAGGTGCAGATGGGAATCGTTGAGGCCCGGGGTCGCCAGCCGCCCTTTCAGGTCGATGACCTGCGTCTTCGGTCCCACCAGCGGCGCGATCTCGTCGTTGCGGCCCGCAGCCAGCACCCTGCCCTGCCAAATCGCCAGCGCCTCGACCACGCCCTCCTCGCGACCGCACCAGATCGGCCCGTTGCGCAATACGATATCGGCCTGAACAGCCATGATGTCCTCCTGTTGTCCCCCGGCTTTGCTGCCTTCGCGGCGCGCGCCGAGCATCAGATGTCGTCGAGCGGGAAGATCGGCCGGCATGCCGTGCGGGAGGGCCGCTCCTCGACATTGCGGATCGAGCGCGCGCTGGCGTCGCCTCCCGGCACTTCGCGGGTGATGGAAGCACCGAAGGTGCTCCTCTCATGCATGCCTTCGGCAATCAGCCCGCGCCGCGTCATCGGCCTTCCGCTCCCTGCTCAATTTTTTTGACAGTTTTGGCGAGTTGCCGCGTCATCGCCACTGATTTGCGCGCATGCACGCCCTTGGGCGCAGCCGCTTGTTCCCCAGCGGTGAATATGCTGAACTCGATGGAATTATCTCGGGTGCCGATCGCAACATCTCGCGGCGCCCCCCCGAGCTCACCCGACATTTCCCTGACGACGAACCGGCCGCCGACATGCGCTGCGGCAGGAAAAGGCTTGACAGCCTCGACGCCGGAAATCCGAACGGATTTCTTATAAGTAATTGAATATAATCATAAATTTATTTTTCGACTTTTGTGGAACCCATCTCCCTGATTCGACGTTCCCGCCTCTGAACCTTCACGGCGGAGAGGGAGTATGGACGAAGACAGAATCAAGCGGATCGCCCGCGCGATGTGCCGGGCGGCCCGGATCGACCCCGACAAGCCTGCCGGCAACAAGGGTCCTTTCACCATGTCGATGCAGGCGCCGGGGCATGAGAGCCCCCAGCCGGCCTGGATGCTGTTCCGACAGGAGGCGGCGCGCTTCGCGGCACGCAACCGCGATATCGCGCAGACGCTCTGACCCAACCATAGCGGCCACTCGCAGGCATGCGGCGGTGGTCATACGAAGGCCCGGCACTCCCGACGGAGGCCGGGCCTTCTCTTTTGGACGCGGCGCAGATGCGCCACACCGTTCACGGCGCAGGCCGTGCACCAACTGCAGGGCGGTCCGACCACCCCAATGCCAGGAGCGACCGCTCCAGCGTCTCATAGACGCGGGGCTCGCGCATCTGCGCGACGTTGAAGCGCATGAAATCGCCGGCCGTCTGCGCCACGCTGAAGACGTTGCCCGGCGCCAGCACCACGCCATCCGCCAGCGCCAGGCGCGACAGCTCGGCCGAATCCACCCCTTCCGGCAGCCGGCACCAGAGATAGAATCCGCCACGCGGCATGAGCCATGGCCGGATGCCCAGCGCCTCGAGCCGGGGCGCCACCGTCCGCCTCGCCTGCGCGAGCCGGCGCCTGATCTCCTCCATATGCTTGCGGTAGCCGCCACCGGCCAGGACATCGGCAATCAGGCCGCCGGCCAGTGGGCTCGGACCGCCGAAGCTCGTGGCGRTCTGCAGATCGACGAGCCCTTCGACCCAGTCAGGGCGCGCCGCGATATAGCCGCAGCGGACCGAGGCCGAGAGCGTCTTGGAAAAGCTGCCGATCCGGATGACCCGGTCGAGACCGTCGAGGACGGCGAGGCGTGGTGACGGATCGGGCTCGAAATCGGCGAAGATCTCGTCCTCGACGATCGCCATGTCCTGCGCGGCCGCGATGCTGAGAACGCGATAGGCAGTCTGCGGCGACAGGCTCGCGCCCGTCGGATTATGGAGCGCCGCGTTGGTGATGTAGAGGCGCGGGCGTTCGGCCGCCACGATCGCCTCGAAAGCCTGGATATCGGGGCCGGTCGGCGTGAAGGGAACGCTTAGAAGGCGCAGGCGATGCGCCCGCAGGAGCGCCCTGAAGTTGAAATAGCAGGGGTCGTCCACCAGCACGGTGTCGCCCGGCTGGAGCAGGAAGCGGCAGACGAGATCGACGGCCTGCGTCCCCGAACCGGTCAGCAGGAGTTGTTCCGGCGAGAGCTGCAGCCCCTCCTCCGCGAGGCGCCCGAGCAGCAGCCGGCGCAGGGGCAGCGATCCGCGCGTGCTGCCGTATTCCGCGAGCATCTCGTCGCCGCCCCGCGCTAAACTCCGCAGGCCGCGCCGCAGCGCCTCGTTCGGCATCCAGTCCGGCGGCAGCCAGCCACAGCCCGGCTTGAGCGTATCGGGCCCGGCATCGAGCGACTGGCGCGAGACCCAGAACGGATCGACCGCCCGCGGCGTCGCCGGCTGCGCCAGACTGAGCGGCGGCAGGCCGTGGCCGGTGAGATAGAAGCCGGAGCCGGGGCGGGCGCGGATCAGCCCTTCGGCGGCGAGCCGGTCATAGGCCTCGACCACGGTCGAAGGCGAAACCTTCATCGCCGCGGCGCAGCGGCGGATCGAGGGCAGCCGGTCGCCCGGCGCGAGTTGCCGCGCAGCAGCCCGGGCCTTGATCGCGGCCATGACCTCTTCCGTGCGCGTCTGCTGGCGATTGTCCATCCCGCTCTTTCCGTATGGGTTTTGATACCAATACAGTTTTCGCAAATCGTATTGAACCGTTTCTGTCACGGAGCCGGCGGATTGTCTAAGCCTGCTGCGAAAGCGAGGCGGGATGAGTTTTGCAGGCAAGGGCTGGGGCAGCGGGCTCCTGGGTGTGCTGATCTTCAGCGGTTCGCTGCCTGCGACGCGCGTCGCCGTGGC
>NZ_JBFRDQ010000017.1:0-97314 GCF_052113865.1 Allobosea sp. TAB14
CGTCGTGCTGCGCGACAAGAAGGCCTCGACCTCCTACATCCAGCGCCGCCTCCAGATCGGCTACAACCGCGCCGCATCCATCATGGAGCGCATGGAAAACGAGGGCATCGTCGGACCCGCCAACCACGCCGGGAAACGCGAGATCCTCGGGGAAGGCCCCCGTCCGCGCGACGACGAGGAAGAGTAACGCCCGTCATTGCGAGGAGTACGGCGACGAAGCAAACCAGGGGCAGCAGGGCTGAACCGTTCGCCTTAGCCCACTGGATTGCTTCGCTACGCTCGCAATGACGGCACAGGCACAAACGCGCGAAGCGTTCAGCGCCTATTACCCCGCGATGACGCCCTTCCTGAGCAGGAAGCAGCCATAGGGGCGGGCATCGCCGACCTGCACGACGCCGAAAGCCTTGCGGGCCGCCTCGTAGAAGGCGAAGCGCTCGATGCCGGGCAATGGCGTCGGTGCCGCTGCCGCCTGCGCCACCACGGCTTCGACCTCCTTCTGCACCGCCGGCACGGCCGCAGCATCGCCGACGACGAGCATGCGGCGGATCGGATCGGGCTCGAAATCGTCGATCGGCAGCACAGTGAGGACGGCGCGCACGACCTCCGCCATGGCGAGGCCCGGCAGGCGGACGATGCGTCCCGAGGTGGTCGCCCGCGCGATCGTCTCGGCCGGATGGTTGGCGTCGACCACCGCGAGATCGTCGCCATGGCCCATCGCTGCGAGCAGCCAGAGCAAATCGGGACCGAGGATCGGGTCGATGGTCTTCAGCATGCCGGCACCGGGGCGTGATCGGGGATGAGCTTTTCGGCCTTGAGATCCACCCAGAGAGCGTTCGGCACGGGGCGGGCCACGAGGTCGAGATTGCGCGCGACCTCGTCCGGCGTCACGGCGCCAAGCACGACGGTCGCGACCGCGGGATGGGCGCCGGCAAAGGCGAGCGCCGCTTGCGGCAATGCCACGCCATGGGCGGCGCAGACCGCCTCGATCCGCGCGACCCTGGCGAGGATCTCGGGCGGGGCGGGCTTGTAGTTGTAATAGGCGCCTTCGCGGGCGCCGGTCGCGAGGATGCCGGAATTGAAGACGCCGGCCAGCATCACCGCGATGTCCTTCTCCAGCGCCAGCGGCAGGAAGCCGTCGAGCGCGCCCTGCTCCAGCAGCGAATAACGCCCGGCCAGCATCATCACGTCGAAATCGCCGGCGCGGGCGAAGCGCTCGCACATCTCGGCTTCGTTGACGCCGACGCCGATCGCCTTCACCGCACCGGAGGCGCGTAAGCGATCCAAGGCGCGGTAGGCGCCGTCCATGGCCTCGGCGAAGCGCTGCTCCATTCGCTCGCCATGGGTCCAGACGTCGACATCATGGATCAGCAGGATATCGACATGGTCGGTGCCGAGCCTGAGCAGCGACTGCTCCAACGAACGCATCGCGCCGTCATAGGAATAGTCGATCACCGCCGGATGCGGCAGGCCGCCACGATAGCCGGAACCGTCCGTCTTCGGCTCGCCCGGCTTCATCCAGCGCCCGACCTTGGTCGAGAGGATCACGCTCTCGCGCGGAACGCTTCGCAAGGCCGCGCCGATGCGGTGCTCGGAAAGGCCATGGCCGTAGAGCGGCGAGGTATCGACCAGATTGATGCCGGCCTTGAGCGCGGCGACCACCGTCGCCTGCGCCACCCCTTCATCGAGATGCTGGTAGAGATCGCCGAGCGGCGCGCCGCCGAAGCCGATCAGGCTGGGCTTCATGCCGGCGATCGGCCGGCCCATTGTCGTTGCGCCCAAATCCGTATGACTCCCCAAAGCCCCGCGATGTCCTGCCCCCGCGTCGGGCGGCGCAGCAAACCATGTCCGTAGCGGAAATCAATCGCCCGTCCAGCGGGACTCTGTTAGGCGTCGAGCCTCGAACCAACCGACCTGGCACCACGGCGAGCTGACGATGACCGAGACCCTTTCCGCCCTGCAGCACGCGCTTTCCACTGGCCGCACGACCTCCGAGACCCTGACGGAAGCCGCTCTCGCCCGCGGCGGCACGGGCGAAGGTCCGCGCGTGTTCACCGGTCTCTATGGCGAGCGGGCGCTGGCTGCGGCGCGCGCTTCCGATCTGATGCGCAAGGCCGGCTTCGYCCGTTCGGCACTCGAAGGGCTGCCGATCTCGATCAAGGATTTGTTCGACGTCGCCGGCGAGACGACCAAGGCCGGCAGCGTCGCATTGGATGGTGCACCGGCTGCAACGGTAAACGCTCCGATCGTCGACCGGCTTCTGGCAGCCGGCGCCGTGCTGGTCGGCCGGACCAATATGACCGAATTCGCCTTCTCGGGGCTCGGCATCAACCCGCATTACGGCACGCCGCTCAATCCCTTCGACCGCGCCGGCGCGCGCATTCCCGGCGGCTCGTCCTCGGGTGCGGCGGTGTCCGTGACGGACGGCATGGCGGCCGCCGCCATCGGCACCGACACGGGCGGCTCGGTGCGCATCCCCGCCGCGCTCTGCGGCATCRCCGGCTTCAAGCCGACGGCGCGCCGCGTGCCGCGCGAGGGGTGCGTGCCGCTCTCGGCCAGCCTCGATTCGATCGGCCCGCTGGCGCCGAGCCTCGCCTGCTGCGCCTTGCTCGATGCCGTGCTGTCCGGCTCAGGCGAGAGCGTCCCGGCCCCGGCCGAACTCGCCGGACTGCGCCTTGCCGTGCCGACGACGCTGGCGCTCGACGGTCTGGACGACACCGTGGCAGCGGCCTTCCGCCGCGCGCTCGACACGCTGTCGCGCGCCGGGGCGCATATCAGCGAGATCGCCGTGCCGGAATTCGCCACGCTCGGCAGCCTTCAGGCCAAGGGCAGCTTTGCCGGTGCCGAGGCCTGGCACTGGCACCGTGCGCTGATCGCCGAGGCCAGCGACCGCTACGACCCACGCGTGCTGGTCCGTATCCAGCGCGGCGCCAAGATGGCGCTGGCGGATTATCTCGATCTGGTCGCGGCGCGCAAAGCCTGGATCGCCGCGGTCGGCCAACGCCTCGCGGATTTCGACGCGCTGGTGATGCCGACCGTGCCGGTGATCGCGCCGCGCATCGCCGATCTCGCGGAGGAGGCCGCCTATGGCACGACCAATCTCCTGATCCTGCGCAACCCGACGCTGATCAATTTCCTCGACGGCTGCGCGGCGAGCCTGCCCTGCCATCGCCAAGGCGAGGCGCCGGTGGGCTTGATGGTGGCCGGCGCCGGCGGGCAGGATCGCCGCATCCTGGCGATCGGACAAGCGATCGAGGCGGCGCTTGCCCCTTCTCGCGCCGCCTGAGGCTCCGAACAGAAACGCCGGCCGGACCTTCTGGTCCGACCGGCGCATCGTGATACCCGAAGAACCGCCGTGCCTTATTCGGCCGGCAGCGGCAGCGGCGCGCCATCCTCGCTGGTGACGACCGCGCCGCTCAGCGCCGCGTGCAGGCGGTTCTGGTCGAGCTCGCCTTCCCAGCGCGCCACGACGATGGTCGCCACCGCGTTGCCGATGAAGTTGGTCACCGCGCGGCATTCCGACATGAAGCGGTCGATGCCGAGGATCAGCGCCATGCCGGCCACCGGGACGGCGGGGACGACCGAAAGCGTCGCGGCCAGCGTGATGAAGCCCGCGCCGGTGATGCCGGCCGCGCCCTTCGAGCTGAGCATCGCGACGAGCAGCAGCAGCACCTGGTCGCCGAGCGGCAGGTGGATGTCCATGGCCTGCGCGATGAACAAGGCCGCCAGCGTCATGTAGATGTTGGTGCCGTCGAGATTGAAGGAATAGCCGGTCGGGATGACGAGGCCGACGACGGAGCGCTTGCAGCCGGCCGCTTCCATCTTCTCCATCAGGCTCGGCAGTGCCGCCTCCGAGGACGAAGTGCCGATGACGAGGAGGATCTCCTCCTTGATGTAGCGGATCAGGGCGAAGATCGAGAAGCCGTTGTAGCGGGCGACTGCGCCGAGCACGACGAGGATGAAGATCGCCGCCGTGAGGTAGAAGGTCAGGATCAGCATCGCGAGATTGGCGACGGAACCGATGCCGTAGCGGCCGATGGTGAAGGCCATGGCACCGAAGGCGCCGATCGGGGCCGCCTTCATCAGGATCGCGACCAGCTTGAAGATCGGCGAGGTCAGCGCCTGCAGGAAATCGAGCACCGGCTTGCCGCGCTCGCCCACCATTGAGAGCGCAAGACCGAAGAGAACCGAGAAGAACAGYACCTGCAGGATGTCACCCGAGGCGAAGGCGCCGACGATCGTGTCCGGGATGATGTTCTGCAGGAAGCCGACGACGCTGGAATCATGCGCCTTGGCCGCATAGCTCTGAACGGCCTTGGCATCGAGGCTGGCCGGGCTGATGTGAAGCCCCGTTCCCGGCTGGATGAGATTGCCGACGATCAGGCCGACGATCAGCGCCAGCGTCGAGAAGACGAGGAAGTAGATCATCGCCTTGCCGGCGACGCGCCCGACCTTCTGCATATCGGTCATCCCGGCGATCCCGGTCGAGACCGTCAGGAAGATCACCGGCGCGATGATCATCTTCACCAGCTTGATGAAGGCATCGCCGAGCGGCTTCATCGAGGCGCCGGTTTCCGGCCAGAAATGGCCGAGCGCGATGCCGAGCGCGATCGCGACGAGCACCTGGACATAGAGCTGCTGGTAAAGCTTCTTCGGGCGCGCCGGCGCAGCCGTCGCGGGTTCAAAATGGGCAGCCATCGTTTCCTCCGGTGGGCTTTTGTTTGGCTTGATCTAAGCGAGTGATTTTTCGCAAGCCGCGTGCCAGCCGGATCAAACTCAGAAAACGAAACGATATCAGACCTCTAGATTCTTCGTCGTATTTTCTACCGCGCTATTCATGCGAAAATCCGCACAATCTTTTGTTGCGCAATGCGGAAATCCGCCCATGATCGGGCATGGGCTTCATGCAGCGCACCCTACCGCAAGCAGGAACCGCCGCTTCACCGGGCGGCTGGAGCTGGCTGGCCTTCGGGCTCGCGGCGGCGATCCTGCTCGCCATCGGGCTGATCGCCGCCGGCGATCTCGGCCGAAGCCGCGCCATCGAGGCCGTGAATGCGCGCGCGGAGGACGGCACCACGCTGGCCATCGCGGTCCTGCGCGGCGAACTGGAGAAGCAACGCGCTCTGCCGATGATCCTCGCCCGCGATCCCGATGTCCGCAGCGCGCTTTCGGGCAACAGCCGTCATGCGCTCGACCTCAAATTCGCAAGCATCGCGCGGGAGACGCGCACGGCCGTGATCTACCTGCTCGACGTGACCGGGCTGACCATCGCGGCGAGCAACTGGGACGAGCCGACGAGCTTCATCGGCAACGACTATGCCTTCCGCGACTATTATCTCGGCGCGATCCTGAAAGGCTCGGCCGAGCAGTTCGCGCTCGGCACGGTCAGCCAGCGCCCGGGCCTCTACATCACCAGCCGGATCAATGACGGCGACAGGCTGCTCGGCGTCATCGTGGCCAAGGTCGAGTTCGACCGGGTCGAGGCCGATTGGCGCGCGCTCGGCGGCCAGATCTACGTCGCTGACGAGCGCGGCGTGGTGCTGCTCTCGACGGTCCCCGAATGGCGCTTCCATGTCGAGGCCCCGCTCGACGAGGACACACAGAAGGACATCCGCCGCTCGCTGCAATTCGGCGAGGCACCGCTCAAGCCGCTGCCGCTGGCGCCGGATGACGACCTCGTCCAGAGCACCGCCCCGACGCGCGGCCTCAACGTGATGACCCGTCGCGACGTGCCGACCACCAGTTGGCACATCGACATGCTGCTGCCGGTCGACCAGGCCATCCGCGCCGAGCAATCGCGTTTGCAGACGCTGGTCGCACTCGTGCTGCTGCTCGGGCTGCTGCTGGCCGCGTTCCTGCTGCGCCGCCGCCAGCAGGCGGCGATGCGCCTGCTGGCGGCGGCGCAGGCGAAAGCAGAGCTCGAACGGCACGTCGCGGAACGCACGGCGGAACTCGCGGGCAGCAACCGCAAGCTCGTGGAGGAGATGGCCGAGCGCGCCCGCGCCCAGGAGCGGCTCGCGGATACGCGCGAGGAACTCGCCAAGGCGAACCGGCTGGCGACGCTCGGCCAGGTCACGGCCGGCGTCGCCCATGAGATCAACCAGCCGCTCGCAGCCTTGCGCACCTATGCCGAGAACGCCCGCGCCTTTGTCGCCGGGCGCGACGAGAGCGCCGCGACAGGCGCGCTCGGCAAGGTCATCGGACTGACCGAACGGATCGGCGCCATCACGGAGACCCTGCGCGGCTTCGCCCGGCGTGGCAACGGCAGGCTCGAACCGGTCCTGCTGAGCGAGGCGGTCGCAGGCGCGCTGATGATCCTCGATGCGCCCCTGCGGCAGGCCGGCATCGCGCCGCAGGTCGATGTGAGCCCGCCAGGGTTGCGGGTGCTCGCCCGGCATGTCGAGCTGGAGCAGGTGCTGGTCAACCTGCTGCGCAATGCCGTCGAGGCCGTCGAGAGCGCCGACCCTCGACCAGCACCGCCGTTGCTCTCGCTCGGCATCCGCGACGCGGGCGAGGAGGTTGCGATCACCGTCGCCGATCGCGGCCCCGGCCTCGACGAAGCGGCGCTTGCGGCGCTGTTCACCCCGTTCCGCAGCTCGAAGCCGCGCGGCCTCGGCCTCGGCCTCGTCATCTCGCACGACATCGTCACCGCCTTCGGCGGCACGCTGACGGCGTCGTCGCGGCCGGGGGACGGCTGCGTCTTCACCATCACCCTCCGGAAAGCCTCGTCCGGCTCCAACCCATGACCCCAGCTTCGATGACACGCGCGCCCGATCTCGCCGGCCTCGACATCGCCTTCGTCGACGACGACGAGGATCTGCGCGAGGCCAATGTGCAAGCCCTGCAGATCGCCGGCTTCAAGGCCGCCGCCTTCGCCTCGGCGGGCGCGCTGCTGGCCGAGATCGGGCCCGGCTTCGCCGGCGCGGTCGTCAGCGACGTCCGCATGCCCGGCATGGACGGCATCGAGCTGTTCCGCCGCCTCAAGGCCCTCGACGCCGATATCCCGGTCGTGCTGATTTCCGGCCATGCCGACATCGCCATGGCCGTCGCCGCGATGAACGAGGGCGCCTATGATTTCATCGCCAAGCCCTATGCCGGCGAGCGGCTGAGCGAGACCTTGCGGCGTGCCGTCGAGAAACGGGCACTGGTCCTCGAAAATCGTAGGCTGCGCGCGCTGACGGCATCGGCCGAGAAGGACGAGGGGCTGATCGGCGAGACGCCGGCGATCTCGCGGCTGCGCCAGACCATCCACGACCTCGCCGATGTCGAGGTCGACGTGCTCGTGCTGGGCGAAACCGGCACCGGCAAGGAGGTCGTCGCCAATCTGCTGCACCGGCTCGGCCGGCGCCGCGACAAGCCCTTCGTTGCGCTGAACTGCGGCGCCCTGCCCGACAGCGTCATCGAGGGCGAACTCTTCGGCTACGAGCCCGGCGCTTTCACCGGTGCGCAGAAGAAGCGCATCGGCCGGATCGAGCATGCCAGCGGCGGCACGCTCTTCCTCGACGAATTGGAGAGCATGCCGACGAGCGCACAGGTCAAGCTCCTGCGCGTGCTGGAGATGCGCGAGATCACGCCGCTCGGCTCCAACGACACGCGCAAGGTCGATCTCAGGGTGGTGGCCGCGACCAAGGTCGATCTCGGCGACCCCGCCCAGCGCGGCGATTTCCGCGAGGATCTCTATTACCGGCTGAACATCGTCACGCTTCGCCTGCCGCCGCTGCGTGAGCGGCGCCGCGACATCCCGCTGCTCTTTGCGCATTTCCTCGGCCGCGCCGCGCGCAAATATGGGCGGGAGGTTCCCCGACTCGACCGCTCGGTCGAGCGCCACCTCGTCGAGAACGACTGGCCGGGCAATGTCCGCGAGCTCGTGCATTTCGCCGAGCGCGTCGCGCTCGGCCTTGCCGGCGACCTGCCGATCACGGCGGCGCGYGAGGATGCGGGCGCGCTCAGCCTGCCCGAGCGCCTCAACGCCATCGAGGCGAACCTGATCCGCGAGGCGCTCGAGGCCCATCGCGGCGATGTCAGGGCGACGCTGGAGGCGCTGGGGATTCCSCGCAAGACCTTCTACGACAAGCTCGCGCGCTACGGCATCACCCGCGCCGCCTATGAGAGCGAATGACGGGCGGACGCAACGGCTTCAGATAGCACAACGCTGTCGTTTACTGTCATTCCCGGAGAATTTCCTCCCACCTTTAGAACGACTGTTCCCGACCCTTTTCTTTCAATAAGCTGTGAACAAGGCGGCCCGGGGAATTCCGCCCACGGAGCTTCCGATGCAACGGGGCCATAACCCCGCCTGACAGAGGCGGGGAAGGGTTGAGGAGAGTTTCACATGAAGAAATTGCTGTTGGCGACGCTGTCGGCGTCCGCCCTCATGGCGGCGCAGCCGCTCATGGCCAAGACGCTGGTCTATTGCTCGGAAGGGAGCCCCGAGAATTTCGCGCCGAGCGTCAACACGACCGGCACCTCCTTCGACGCCGGCACGCAGATCTACGACACGATCGTCCAGTTCGAGCGCGGCGGCACCAAGGTGCAGCCGGCGCTTGCCGAGACATGGGACATCTCGGCCGATGGCCTGACCTACACCTTCCACCTGCGCAAGGGCGTGAAGTGGCAGTCCAACAAGGGCTTCAAGCCGACCCGCGACTTCAATGCCGACGACGTGATGTTCATGATCGAGCGGCAGTGGAAGGAGGACAACCCGTTCTTCAAGGTCACCAGCTCGAACCACTCCTACTTCAACGACATGGGCATGCCSAAGYTGCTSAARTCGGTCGAGAAGGTCGAYGACTACACCGTCAAGGTGACGCTGAACCAGCCTGAGGCGCCCTTCCTCGCCGACCTCGCCATGCAATATGCCGGCGTGCAGTCGAAGGAATATGCCGATGCCATGCTCAAGGCCGGCACGCCCGAGAAGCTCGACCAGGACCCGCTCGGCACCGGGCCGTTCTATCTGGTGCAGTACCAGAAGGACGCGATCATCCGCTACAAGGCGTTCCCGGAATACTGGGGCGGCAAGGCCAAGATCGACGACCTGATCTTCGCGATCACGCCGGACGCTTCCGTGCGCTGGGCCAAGCTCCAGAAGGGCGAATGCCATGTCATGCCCTATCCGAACCCGGCCGATCTCGAGGCGATGAAGAAGGACGCCAATGTCCAGATCCTCGAGCAGCCCGGCCTGAATATCGGCTATCTCGCCTACAACACCACCAAGAAGCCGTTCGACAACGTCAAGGTGCGCCACGCCGTCAACAAGGCGATCAACAAGAAGGCGATCATCGACGCGGTCTATCTCTCCAGTGGCATCCCGGCGATCAACCCGATCCCGCCCTCGATGTGGTCCTATAACGAGACCATCAAGGACGACCCCTACGATCCGGAGGCGGCCAAGAAGGAGCTCGCCGAGGCCGGCTACCCGAACGGGCTGGAGATCGACCTCTGGGCCATGCCGGTGCAGCGCCCCTACAACCCCAACGCCAAGCGCATCGCCGAATTGATGCAGGCGGACCTCGCCAAGGTCGGCGTCAAGGCCGAGATCAAGACCTATGAATGGGGCGAGTACCGCAAGCGCATGCAAGCGGGCGAGCACCAGACCGGCATGCTGGGCTGGACCGGCGACAATGGCGACCCGGACAACTTCCTGCACACGCTGCTCGGCTGCGACTCGGCCAAGACCAACGGCTCGAACGTCGCCAAATTCTGCTACCAGCCCTTCGAGGAGCTGGTGACGAAGGCGAAGACGGTCACCGACCAGGCCGAGCGCGAGAAGCTCTACCAGCAGGCGCAGGTGATCTTCAAGGAGCAGTCCCCCTGGTTCACCATCGCCCATGCGATCCAGCTCAAGCCGGTCCGCAAGGAAGTGAAGGACTTCAAGCTCTCGCCCTTCGGCCGCCACACCTTCTACGGCGTCGATATCGCGAACTGAGCTGGCGCAAGTCATGCATCAATGACGGATGCGGCCCGGCGGGCCGCATCCTTTTTCGGGCGGGAGACGACGGGGCGAGCGCCCTGCGCCAGATCCCGCCCTTTTCCATCGAGAGAAACCGCCATGGCCGTTCGCGCTTGTACAGCCGCCCTTGCCCTCGGGCTCAGCACCCTCCTGCTTCCCGCCGCCGCCCGCGCGCAGGCGCTGGTCGTCTGCACCGAGGCCAGCCCCGACTTCCTCAATCCGCAGTTCAGCAGCCAGAACACCGCCTACGACGTGGCGGCGCAAGTCTATGAGCGGCTGACGGCGACGGAGCGCGGCGGCTCGCAGATCATCCCCAGCCTCGCCGAATCCTGGACGATCTCGGATGACGCGCTGACCTACACCTTCAAGCTGCGCAAGGGCGTGAAGTGGCATGCGAACAAGGCCTTCACGCCGAGCCGCGACTTCAACGCCGACGACGTGGTGTTCTCCTTCGGCCGGATGCTCGACCCCGCCAATCCCTACAACAAGGTCAGCAACGGCAACTACCAGTTCTTCGACGAGATCGTGAAGCCAAGCCTCGCCTCAGTCGAGAAGGTCGACGACTACACCGTCAAGCTCACGCTGAAGAAGCCGAACTCGCCGCTGCTCAGCGCGCTCTCCGTCGAGCCCATGTCGATTCTTTCGGCCGAATATGCCGCCGCGATGAGCAAGGCCGGCACGCCCGAGCAGGTCGATTTCGCTCCGATCGGCACGGGCCCCTTCTCGCTGCTCTCCTATCAGAAGGACGCGACGATCCGCTTCAAGGCGGTGCCGGACCATTGGACCAAGGCCGCCGGCAACCGCGACCGCATGGCGCTGGTCAGCGACCTGATCTTCGTCATCACGCCGGACGCCGCCGTGCGCTTCGCCAAGGTCAGGTCCGGCGAATGCCAGATCGCGCGCTATCCCAACCCCGGCGACCTGCCGGCGATGAAGGCGGACCCCAACCTCACCATCGCGCAGGGCAGCATCGCCGACCAGAGCTTCCTCGCCTTCAACGAGCGCAAGAAGCCCTTCGACGACCGGCGCGTGCGCGAGGCGCTGGCCTATGCCACCAACATCCCGGCGATCATCGACGCGGTCTATCAGGGCACCGGCAAGGCGACCGCGGCGGCCGTGCCGCCGGCATTGTGGTCGCATGACGACGATCTGAAGCCGCGCGCCTACGATCCCGAAAAGGCCAAGGCGCTGCTCAAGGAGGCGGGCCTGCCGAACGGCTTCGAAACGACGCTCTGGGCCATCCCCGTCGTGCGCGCCTATATGCCGAACGGCCGGCGCGCCGCCGAGCTGATCCAGGCCGACTGGGCCAAGATCGGCGTCAAGGCGACGATCCAGACCTTCGAATGGGGCGAGTACCTCAAGCGCGGCCGGGCCGGCGAGCACGAGGTCGGCATGTTCGGCTATAYCTGGGACGGCGGCCAGCCTTTCTACGGTGTGTCGATCGCGAAATGAGGCGCCGCGCCGCTTGGCGGCGCCTGTCCTCACAGATCGTGCCGGCGCTGCATTCATTGCCGCGCCGGCACAAGACTCGATCATATTATTGCGCATGCACGGCCATATCTTCGCAAGTCTTGCATTCCGACCGCCGCGACGTACCGCGCGGTACTAAGAGTGCCCGCGATTCTTCAACAAGGCCGGCTTGATCTTTCGTCCAATCTGGTGTTTGCGCTGCGCCGGATTTCGAACTTGAATAAAACGACAAGACAAAACGCCGCGCACCGCGACCGTGCCGGCCGATAAGGCTGGAAGAACCATGCTCCGCTTCATCCTGACCCGGGTCAGCCTCGTGATACCGACCTTCATCGGGATCACTTTGCTCGCCTTCTTCCTTGTCCGGCTCGTCCCCGGCGACCCGATCGAGACCATGGCGGGCGAGCGCGGCATCGACCCGGCCCGCCATGCTCAGCTCGTCAAGGAATACGGCTTGGACAAGCCGCTGCTGACCCAGTACGGCGTCTATATCGAGCGCGTCGTCCAGGGCGATCTCGGCAAGTCGATCGTGACACGCGAGAACGTGCTCTCCGAATTCGGGCAGCTTTTCCCGGCCACCATCGAGCTCGCGCTCTGCGCCATCCTGATCGCGCTGCTCCTCGGGCTGCCGGCCGGCATCATCGCGGCGGTGAAGCGGAACTCGATCTTCGACCATGGCGTGATGGGCATCTCGCTCACCGGCTATTCGATGCCGATCTTCTGGTGGGGTCTGCTGCTGATCCTGCTGTTTTCGGTGCAGCTCGGCATCACCCCGGTCTCCGGCCGGATCGCGGTGCAGTACTTCATCGAGCCGGTCACCGGTTTCCTCACCATCGACAGCCTGCTGGCCGGCGACACCGACGCCTTCTGGTCGGCGCTGTCGCATCTCGTCTTGCCGGCGATCGTGCTGGGCACCGTGCCGCTCGCCGTCATCGCCCGCATGACCCGCTCGGCGATGCTGGAGGTGCTCGGCGAGGACTATATCCGCACGGCCCGCGCCAAGGGCATGGCACCGATCCGCGTGGTCGCCCTGCATGCGCTGCGCAATGCGCTCATCCCGGTCGTCACCGTCATCGGCCTGCAGGTCGGCACGCTCTTCACCGGCGCGATYCTGACCGAGACGATCTTCTCCTGGCCSGGMGTCGGCAAATGGCTGATCGAGGCGATCAGCCGGCGCGACTATCCGGTCCTGCAAGGCGGGACCTTGCTTCTTGGAATGGTGGTGATGAGCGTCAACCTGCTGGTCGACCTGCTSTACGGCCTGATCAACCCGCGCATCAGGCACGCCAAATGACCCGCACTCCATTCGAGTCCCGCGCCCGCCGGAGCCGTCGCCCAAGGAATTTTCGCCCATGAGCGCCGAAACCCTCGAAGTCCCTGCCGTCGCTGCGCCGAGCGGCGCACCGCCGCATCCCGTCCGCGAGTTCTGGAGCTACTTCAGCGCCAACCGAGGCGCGGTCGCCGGGCTCGTCGTCATCGTGCTGGTGCTGCTCTGCGCGCTGTTCGCGCCGCTGATCGCCCCGCACAACCCGGACCTGACCAATAATACGGTCTTCCTGAAGCCGCCATTCTGGCAGGAGGGCGGCTCGCTGTCCTACCCGCTCGGCACCGACGCGATCGGCCGCGACATCCTTTCGCGCCTCATCTTCGGGGCGCGGCTCTCGCTGGTCATCGGCATCGCCGTGGTGGCGCTCGCGATCGTCGTCGGCGTGGTGCTCGGCCTGATCGCCGGCTATTTCAAGGGCGTCGCAGACATCGTCATCATGCGCTTCATGGACATCCTGATGACGATGCCGAGCCTGCTGCTCGCCATCGTCATCGTCGCGATCCTCGGSCCCGGCCTGATGAACGCSATGCTSGCSGTCGCCATCGTSGTGCTGCCGCATTACGTCCGCATCACCCGCGCCGCCGTCATCACCGAGGCGAGCAAGGATTATGTCGTCGCCGCCAAGGTCAGCGGCGCGCAGACAGTCCGGCTGATGTTCTCCGAGATCCTGCCGAACTGCGCCGCCCCGCTCATCGTGCAGGCAACGCTCGGCGTCTCCACCGCGATCCTCGATGCCGCCGCGCTCGGCTTCCTCGGGTTGGGCGCCCAGCCSCCGACRCCSGAATGGGGCACGATGCTSGCCGATGCSCGYGAATTCGTGCTGCGCGCCTGGTGGGTCGTCACCTTSCCGGGCCTTGCCATCCTCATCACCGTGCTCGCCTTCAACCTTCTCGGTGACGGCCTGCGCGATGCGCTCGACCCCAAGCTGAAGCGCTGATCCCATGCCCCTGCTCGAAATCGAAAACCTCAGCGTCGAATTCCCGACCTCCCAGGGAACGCTGCGCGCCGTCGACCGCATCGACCTGACCCTCGACGAAGGCGAGGTGCTCGGCGTCGTCGGCGAATCCGGSTCCGGCAAATCAGTCACCATGCTCGCGCTGATGGGCCTCGTCGGCTATCCCGGCCGCGTCCGCGCCGACAAGCTGCGCTTCGACGGCCAGGACCTGCTCACCATGTCCGCGCGCCAGCGCCGCCAGCTGACCGGCAAGGACGTGGCGATGATCTTCCAGGAGCCCACCACCAGCCTGAACCCCTGCTTCACCATCGGCTTCCAGCTCGCCGAGACGCTCCGGAAGCATGAGGGCATGGACGGCAAGGCGGCGAAGCACCGGGCGATCGAGCTTCTGGAACAGGTCGGAATTCCCGCCCCGGAAAGCCGCCTCAAGGCCTTTCCGCACCAGCTCTCGGGCGGCATGAACCAGCGCGTCATGATCGCCATGGCGATCGCCTGCAATCCCCGCCTGCTGATCGCCGACGAGCCGACGACGGCGCTCGACGTCACCATCCAGGCGCAGATCCTCGAATTGCTGATGTCGCTGCAGCGCGAGCGCGGCATGGCGCTGGTGCTGATCACCCATAATATGGGCGTCGTCGCCGAGACGGCGCAGCGCATCATGGTGATGTATGCCGGGCAGATCATGGAGGAGCGCAAGGTCGACGCGCTGTTCGCCGATCCGCAGCATCCCTATTCCGCCGCCCTGCTCGCCGCCTTGCCGGAGCGCAGCGAGCATGCGAGCCGCCTCGCCACCATTCCCGGCATGGTGCCGGGCCTGAACGACCGGCCGAAAGGCTGCCTGTTCAGCCCGCGCTGCGCCTATGCGACCGACCACTCGCGCGCTGTCCAGCCGGAGCTCCGGAACTGGGCGGACGGGCGCGTGCGCTGCCACTATCCGCTCGGCGACCCGAACCGGGATGCGGAGCGCGCCCGCGACGACCGCTCGACGACGGAGGCGACGCGATGAGCAACCCCGTCATCGAAGCCCGCGAACTCACGCAGACCTACCCGGTCAAGCAGGGGTTCTTCCGTCCGCCGGCACAGTTGCAGGCAGTGAACAAGGTGTCGTTCTCCGTCGAGGCCGGGCGCACGCTGGCCGTCGTCGGTGAATCCGGCTGCGGAAAATCGACGCTGGCCCGCATGGCGACGCTGATCGAGGCCCCGACCTCGGGCGCGCTGATGCTGGACGGGCTCGACGCGGTGCACCCACCCGCGAGCGAGCGCAAGCGCCTGCGCCGCACCGTGCAGTTCGTCTTCCAGAACCCCTATGGCTCGCTCAACCCGCGCAAGAAGATCGGCACGATCCTGGAAGAGCCGCTCAAGATCAACACTGACCTGTCCAAGGCCGAGCGGACCGAGAAGGCGCGTGCGATCATGGCCAAGGTCGGGCTCAGGCCCGAGCACTACGCCCGCTATCCGCATATGTTCTCGGGCGGCCAGCGCCAGCGCATCGCGATCGCGCGCGCGCTCATCCTCTCGCCCAAGCTGGTGGTGGCGGACGAGCCGGTCTCGGCGCTCGATATCTCGATCCAGGCGCAGGTGCTGAACCTGCTCGCCGACCTGCAGGACGAGCTGAAGCTCGCCTATCTCTTCATCTCGCACGATCTCAGCGTCGTCCGGCACATCGCCCATGACGTGATGGTGATGTATCTCGGCAATGCCATCGAGCATGGCCCGAAGGAGCGCATCTACGCCCGGCCGCTGCATCCCTATACGCAGGCGCTGCTCGCCTCGACGCCACGCGTCGGCGGGGCCAAGCGCGAGCGCATCGTGCTGCGCGGCGAACTGCCCTCCCCGCTCAACCCGCCGAAAGGCTGCGTGTTCTCGACGCGCTGCCCCTTCGTGACCGATCGCTGCCGGGCCGAGCGCCCGGAGAAGCGCGAGATCGACGGACGGCAGGTCGCCTGCCACTTCGCCGAGGATTTCCTGGCGAAAGCGGCTTAACTCCGCAAAACACTGTCATTCCGGGAGAGGCCGAAGGCCTGGGCCCGGAATGACGGCGGGGCAAAAGAACCCGCTCAAATCCCCTTGGTCACGCCACCGTCGACCCGGATGTTCTGACCGGTGATGTAGCCGGCATCGGGCGAGAGCAGGAAGGCGACCGTGCCGGCGATCTCGTCGGCGCTGCCATAACGCTGCATCGGCACGCTGGCGCGCCGCGCATCGGTTGCCGGCAGGCTGTCGATCCAGCCCGGCTGGACGTTGTTGATGCGGATGTTGTCGGCGGCGTATTTGTCCGCATAGATCTTGGTGAAGGTCGCGAGCCCGGCCCGCGCCATGGCCGAGGTCGGGAACATGTCGCTCGGCTCGAAGGCCCAGGCGGTCGAGATGTTGACGATCGCGCCGGATTTCTGCTGCTGCATCACCGGCGTGACCAGCCGGATCGGCCTGACCGCACTGAGGAAATAGACGTCGAGGCCCTTCTGCCAATCCTCGTCGGTGAGATCGAGGATCGGCGCGCGAGGGCCATGGCCGGCGCTGTTGACCAGCGCGTCGATCCGGCCCCAGCGGTCGAGCGTGGCGTCGACCAGCCGCTTGACATCGTCGTTGGACTGGTTCGAGCCGGTGATGCCGATGCCGCCCAGCTCGGCGGCCAGCGCCTCGCCCTTGCCCGAAGAGGACAGGATCGCGACGCGATAGCCGTCCTTCGCCAGCCGCCGCGCCGCGCTCGCGCCCATGCCGCTGCCGCCTGCGGTGACGATCGCTACCTTGTCCATGTCCTGCTCCCGCGCCTGATCGCTGCGAATAGGCGGCTATTCTTGGACGGTGCGTCCGCATAGCGCCACAGCAAAGCTGCATGAGCCGGTTCGCGAAGCCGCATGGCCGCGGCCGACGGACGTGGCGCAGCGGTCCAACACGATGAAACTCCGCGTCATCCCGGACAAGCCGCGAAGCGGCGTCGATCCGGGATCCATCGTGAGGCAGTGCGCTCTAAGATGGATCCCGGATCTCCGCTTCGCTGCGTCCGGAATGACGGAGTGTTTCCGATCGACCTCAGCGCGGGCCGACCGCCTCGCCGATCTGCCGGATGGCGATCCGGTCGACGAAGGGAGCGTCCGCCCCCTCCTGCTCGATCGCGATCTCGCCGCCGCGCACGCGGAAGCGGATGACCGTTCCGCCAGCGCCGCGCCAATCGACCGTCTCGCCGTCGTCCTCGTAGAGTTCGCCGGTCGCGCCCTCGACGAGACCGCAGACGAGCACCTCGCGCTGGTCGTCGATGCCCTCGGGATTGCCGAGCGGGATCAGCGCGCCGGCGCGCACGAAGACCGGCAGGCGGCCGAGCGGAGCCGCCACGGTCGCGACCGCGCCGCCGGCAAAATGCTTGCCGTCATGCCAATCATACCAGCCGCCTTCGTGCTCCGGCAGGTAGATGCTGCGCTCGCGCGCGCCCTCCTCCAGCACCGGCGCGACCAGCACGTCCGGGCCTAGCATGAAGGCGTCGTCGGCCTTCGCCGCTATCGCGTCCTTCGGGAAATCCCAGAGCAGCGGGCGGATCGCCGGGGTGCCGTCGCGGCTGGCGCGCCACATCAGCGTGTAGAGATAGGGCATCAGCCGGTAGCGCAGCGCGATCGCCTCGCGCACCTGCGGCACCATTTCCGGATACATCCAGGGCAGGTTGACGACGCCGTCGTCGTTCCAGGAGTTCATCACCATGCGCGGCCAGAGCGAGCAGAACTCGTTGAAGCGCACGAAGAGCTCGGGGCCGGGCGTCGGGCCATGGAAGCCGCCGACATCATGGCCGATCGAGAACATGCCCGACAGGCTCATATTGAGCCCTTGCGTCAGGTTGTAGCGCAGCGTCTTCCAGGCGGTCTCGTTGTCGCCCGACCAGGTCTGGGCGTAGCGCGAGATGCCGGCGCAGCCACCGCGCGTCACCGAATACTGGCGCTTGGCCGGCTGGCGCGCGACCTGAGCCTCATAGGAGAGCTTGGTCATCAGCAGCGGCTGGGCCGGACGCGCCAGCGCCTGGCGGAAGGGGCGGCCGTCGCCGTCGCAGACGGCATCCTCATCCCAGATCTCGTATTCGTTGTTGTCGTTCCAGACCGTGGTGAAGCCATAGTCGAGCAGCGCGGTCTCGATGCCGTCGCGCCACCAGGCCCGGCCCTTCGGGTTGGTGTAGTCGAGATGGAAGCCGAGCCCGTCCCAGAACTGGGCCACCGCCGGCTCGCCCGTCTTGCCGTCCTTGACCAGGAAGCCGCCGTCGAGCGTCTCCTTCAGGCGCGGATGGTCGTCGAGCAGGCAAGGTTTGAGATTGGCGACCGTGAAGATGCCGGCGTCGTTCAGCCGCTGCATCGTCGCCTTCGGATCGGGGAACTTGTCGCGGTTCCAGTTGAAGGCGTAGCGGCGATGGCCGATCTGCGTGTAGCCCGAGCCGAAATGGAACGAGTCGCAGGGGATGCGATGCGTCTCCAGCTTGCCGATGAAGTCGCTGATGCGGGCATCGGCATCCGGCGCGTCGGCGATCGCCATGGAGGTGACGCCGAAGCCGAAGGACCAGAGCGGCGCAAAGGCCTGTCCGCCGGTCAGCCAGGAGAAACGGCGAACGACGTCGGGAACGGTCGGGCCGGCCATGACGTAATAGTCGAGATCGCCGTCATCGCCTTTCCAGGAGCGGAACAGGCCGTGATAATTGTCGAGCGTGCAGCCGAAATCGACGCTGCCGGTGGCGAGGTTGTCGTAATACAGCCCGTGCGCGCCCGCCGGCCCGTCGACGATGAAGAAGGGCAGCATCTTGTAGAGCGGGTCGGACAGTTCGGCGTCGAAGCCGCAAGGGTCGACCGCATCGATGGCGAAGCGGCGGCCGGTGCGATCGAGCGGACCGGCCTTGTCGCCGAGGCCGTAATGCCGCTCGGTGTAGTCGCGGGCCATGAAATGCGCGACCGCGCCGGTGCGCGGCGAGACCAGATAGGCCTGCGTCGTGCGATCCTGCAGGAAGGGCTTGTCCTCGCCGGCACGACGCCAGGCGATGCCGAAGGGCGAGAGCGTGACCTCGGCGGCGAGACCGCCGGCCGACAGCGTGACCTTGCCGTTCTCTTCGCTGACGCTCGCCTTGGGGCAGGAGAAGCCCTCGAGGCTGTCGCGCAGACGGCCCTCATAGGCCGGCTCCAATCCGCCGGGCGCGATCGACCAGCCGCGGTCGAGGCGGTAGCCATCCTGCGGCTTCAGCGTCACCCGGCCGATATCGCCTTCGAGGATGCGCACAATGAGGGTGTGGCCGAGCCCGACATCGAACAGGGCAGCTTCGCCATCGCGGCCGAGATAACGGCCTTGCGTGAGGGCTTTCATGGAATCTCTCTCGGCAGTCTTAGGGTCGGATCGCCTGGCCGGCTTCGTCGAACAGGTGCAGCTTCTGCTGCGGGAAGGCGAGCGGAACCGAATGGCCCCGTTCATGCTCGCTCTGGCCATCGAGCTTGAGCGTGATCTGCGGCAAGCCGGCGGCCGAGCCGTAGAGATAGCTCTCACCGCCGAGACGCTCGACGAGTTCGATGATCAGCGGCAGGCCCTGCCCTTCCGGCGCCAGCTCCAGATGCTCGGGCCGGATGCCCGCCGTCACGGGCGCGCCGGGGGCCAGACCGCCGGTCGCGCAGGCAATCTCGTGACCGCCCTCGCCCAGCGCGACCTTGCCCGCAGCCGTCACGCGGCCCGGCAGCAGGTTCATGCGCGGCGAGCCGATGAAGCCGGCGACGAAGAGGTTGTCGGGGCGGTTATAGAGTTCGAGCGGCGTGCCGATCTGCTCGATGCGACCAGCGCGCAGGACCACGATGCGATCGGCCAGTGTCATCGCCTCGACCTGATCATGGGTGACGTAGATCATCGTGCCGCCGATCTCGCCATGGAGCGCGGCGAGCTCCTTGCGGGTGGCAACACGCAACTCCGCGTCGAGATTCGACAGCGGCTCGTCGAACAGAAAGATCTTGGGGTCGCGCACGATSGCGCGGCCGATGGCGACGCGCTGGCGCTGGCCGCCCGAGAGCGCCCTGGGCTTGCGTTCGAGATAGTCCGTCAGCCGCAGCATCTCGGCCGCGCGCTTCACGCGCTTGTCGATCTCGTCGCGCTTGAACCCCATATTCTCCAGCGCGAAGGCCATGTTCGCGTAGACGCTCATATGCGGATAGAGCGCATAGGACTGGAACACCATCGCGAGCCCGCGCTCCGACGCCGGCAGATGCGTGACATCGGCCCCGTCGATGGCGATCGCGCCGCCGGTGATCTCCTCCAACCCGGCGATCGAGCGCAGCAGCGTCGATTTTCCGCAGCCGGAGGGACCGACGAAGACGACGAACTCGCCATCCGCGACATCGAGATCGATGCCGTGGAGCACGGTCGTGGCGCCATAGGCCTTGCGGACCGCGGAGAGCTTCAGCCCGGCCATGCGGAACCCTTTTCGCTCATTTCATACCCGTATTGGCAATGCCGGTGGTGATGAAGCGCTGCAGGAAGACGAAAACGAGCGCGACCGGCAGCAGCGTCACCACGGTCATCGCGAGCAAATAGTGCCACTGCGTCTGCAACTCGCCCTGGAAGGCGTTGAGGCCGATCTGCAGCGTGTAGGATTCGGTCTTGGTCAGCACCGCCAGCGGCCAGAGGAACTCGTTCCAGCGCCACATGATCGAGAAGATCGCGAGCACGGCCAGCGCCGGCATGGCGAGCGGCATGACGATGCGCCAGTAGATCTGCCATTCCGAGGCCTTGTCCATGCGCGCCGCCTCGATCAGGTCGCGCGGCAGGGTCAGCATGTACTGGCGCAGCAAGAAGACGCCGGTGGGGGTGGCCGCGCCGGGCAGGATCACCGCCCAGAGCGAATTGACCAGCCCGAGCTTGGTGATGACGAGATAGACCGGCACCAGGATGATCGTGATCGGGATCATCAGCGTGCCGACCACCATCAGCATCACCGCCGTCTTGCCACGGAACTCGTAGATCGAGAGCGCATAGGCGGCCATCGAGTTGATGATCAGCGTGATGATCGTCGCGATCAGCGTGACGAAGACCGAGTTCCAGAGGAAGCGCGTGAAGGCGAAGCGCTCAAGCGGCTCGGTGTAGTTCTCGGTCGCGAGCTTGAACTCGCGCACCGGCACACGGCCCTCGATCGGCACGCGGACCGTCTCGCCGGGATTGGCGGGGTCGATCATCTGCGCCTGGATGCCGATGCGGCGGACCTGCGCCAGCACGCGCTTCGTGCCGTCCGGCATCGTCACCTCGAAGAGCGGCAGCGGCTGGGACTGGCCGGGAACCGTCACCTCCTTCTGCGACATCGGCAGCAGCGAAGGCGGGAATTCGAGCAGGCCGGCCTGCGTCTTGAACGAAGACATGCCGAGCCAGAGGACAGGGCCGAACATCAGCACGACGCCGAGCGCGAGATAGGCATAGGCCGCGATATCGGTCCAATGCCAGCGGCCGGGCTTGCGGCGGGCGGTGGCGAGCTTGGTCACGAGGCTCATGCTGCCCCCTTGCGGCGGCTTGCCGCGAGCTGGGCCAGCGTCAGCGCGAAGAGCACCACGCCGAGCACGACCGAGGCGGCAGCGGCCAGCCCGAAATTCTGGACCTGATTGGCGAAGGCCGTCTCGTAGATGTAGTGCACGATCATCAGCGTCGCGGTGCCGGGTCCGCCCCCGGTCAGGACGAAGACCTCGTCGAAGGTCTGCACGCCCTTGATCAGCGCGAGCACGATCACGACGATCATGTTCGGCCAGAGCAGCGGCAGGGTGATGCGCCAGAACATCCGCCAGCGCGGCGTCGCATCCATCTCGGCCGCTTCATAGAGATCGGCGGGGATGGCCTGCAGGCCGGCGAGCAGGATCAGCGTGTAGAAGCCCATATGGGCCCAGACCGAGACGAAGACGATCCAGAACATCGCCCAGCTCGGATCGACCAGGAAGAGGATGCGCTCGCCGCCGAGGGAGGTGAGCGCGGCGTTCAGCAGGCCGTCGCGCTGGAGGATCCATTTCCAGGTCAGCGCGACCACCACCGGCGAGAGCAGCACGGGGAAGAAATAGACGGCGCGGAAGAAGCCGCGTCCGCGGATCTTCATGTTCAGCACGACCGCCGTCAGCAGCGAGAACAGCACCATCGCCGTCACCTGGAAGACGGTGAAGCGGGCGGTGTTGTAGACGCCGCGCCAGAAATGGTCCTCGCGGCAGGAAGAGGGATCGAGGAAGGAGCCGCAATCGAAGAGATAGGCGTATTGCTGCGCCCCGACATAGGGGCGCTCGCTCGGGAACAGCCCCGCCCCGCCCGTCACCGAAAAGACGAAGTTGATGACGAGCGGCAGGAAGACGAAGAGCGAGAAGAAGGCGAGGTTGGGCAGGATGAAGACATAGGCCATCCGCCGCTCGCCGATCAGGCGCTGGAGCGCCCGCATCGGCCAGTCGACGAGCCGCATGACGAGCGCGAGCGGCGCGGCGAGAGTGCCTGCGGCGCCCGCGCCATCCCGGCGCGGATTTGTTTCGGCAGAGGCCATAAGTCTTACTTCTTGCGCTCGGCGATCTGCTGGGCGACGTCGGATTCGATGCGCTTATAGGCATCGTCGAGGCTGCCCTCGCCCGAGATCGCCTGGCCGAGGCGGCTGATCACCGCGTTGAAGATCACGCGGTTGTTGGCATAGCCCTGCAGCTTGTAGGCCGCCGGCGAGATCTGCGCGACCTGATCCGAGAAGACCTTGAGCGCGGCCTTGCCCTGCGGCGTCGCGCCGGCATAGTCGAGCCCCTTGGCGGCGATGCCGAGATGACCGGGCACGAAGAGCGAGCGTGCATAGAACTCGCTCAGCACCGGCTCGCTCGCCAGATAGTCCATCACCTTGGCGACGGCTTCCGGGCTCTTGGTCGTCTTGATCGCGACGAGGCCGGCGCCGCCCGGCATGGGCGAGCAGCCGCCCGCCCCGCAAGGCGAGGGCACCGCGACCCAGTCGAAGGCGTCGCCCACCGTCTTGTCGAACTGGGCGATCTGCCAGGAGCCGGACTGGTACATCACGACCTGGGCGTTCTTGAACTCGTCATTGGCGCCGCGATAGGCGGTGCCGGAGACTGAACCCCAGAGTTCCTTGGCCATGGTGCCGTTCTGGTGCCAGTCATAGACGAGCTTGGCGCCGCGCTTGAAGCCCTCGTCGATCACGGCCGGCTCGCCCTTGTCGTCGAAGACCTTGGCGCCTTCCGAGACCGCGACGGAGAAGAAGCGGTGACCGGAACGGTCCATGGCGAGCGGGAACGGCGCCTTGACCTTGGCCGCCACGTCCTTCACCGCCTTGCCCCACTCCTCCCAGGTCGCCTTCGGACCCGGCAGCGGCGTGCCGGCCTGCTCGAACAGGGTCTTGTTGACGAAGGGGCCGGTGACGGTGAGCTGCGTCATGAAGCCGGTGATCGCGCTGGAATCGCCCTCGGGGCGCATCCAGGGCAGGAACGGCCCGAAATTCTTCTCCCAGTAGGAGGCGTCCTTGAGATAGGGACGCATGTCGAGCGCGTAGCGGGCGACGCCGCCGAGATCGACGACGCGGGCGATGTCCGGCCCCTGCCCCGAGGCGAGCTGGACGGGCAGGTTCTCGGTGATCGCCTTGTAGGGCACCTGGTCGAGCACGACCTTGATGTCCTTGTTGCCAGCCTCGAAGCGCTTCAGCAGATCGGCGAGGACCTCGCCCTCGTTGCCGTCGGAATACCAGGCGATGCGCACCGTGGTCTGGGCGAATGCGGTCGAGGCCATGAGGCCGATCGCGAGGCCGGCCGTCGCGGCAACGGCGGAAATCCAGTGTTTCCTCTGCATGGGCTCCATCCCCTGAGCAATCGCGACGCCTCAACGAGCGTCTTGACATCTACTAAGGCAAACGTTTGCCTAGCTTGTCAACGGGGAGATGCGTCAGCATTGCTGCGTGGGCCGGCTTTCCACCGGTGCGTAGCGGGAACCCCATGGGAGGGCTGGCAGGGAAATGACGGCCAGGACGACGGCGAAACCGGGCAAGATCCGGCATGAGACGGCCTCGCTCGCGACAGTGGCGCGTGAGACCGGCGTCTCGGTCGCGACCGTCTCGCGCATCGTCAACGGCAAGAGCGGGCGTGCCTCGAGCGAGACCGTCGCGCGCGTCGCGGAGGCGATCGAGCGGCTCGGCTATCGCCCCAACCCCATCGGACGGGCGCTGCGCCGCCGGGCCAGCCGCGTCGTGGCGATGCTCTCGCCCAATCTCGACAACCCCGCCATGGCCGCGATCGCCGTCTCGACCGAAGCCGCGCTGCGCGATGCCGGCTACGTCATGATCCTCTGCGATACGCATGACCGCCCGGAGCTGCAGGACGACTATCTGCTGGCGATGCGCGACCAGCTCGTCGCCGGCTACATCATGGTCAGCGCCGTGCGCAGCCAGGGACTGGAACAGGCGCTCGGGCGCGGCGATCCGATCGTCTTCGTGGCGCGGCGCAACCCCCTCGGCGGCGGCGCCTTCGTCGGAATCGACGATCGCGGCGCGGGAGCCGATGCCGCCGATTTCATGCTCGCGCGCGGGATCGAGCGCCCCGCCGTGCTGATGGCGGCCCAGAACATTTCGAGCACCGCCGAGCGCGCCGCCGGCTTCATCGAGCGGCTCGTCGCGCGCGGCGTTCCGGCGGACGCGATCCGCCGGGCAAGCGCGCCCGGCCTGTCGCATATCGAGATCGGTTATGCGGCGGCCCAGGCCCTCGTTCGGGATGGCGGCTGGCCGCAAGGCGCGCTCTGCGTCAGCGACCTGATCGCCTACGGCGCCTATCGGCTGGCGGCCGAGTCGGGCGTGGCGATCCCGCGCGACTGCATGCTGGTCGGCGTCGACGGCAACGCGATCAACAACTGGATCGCCCCCTGGCTGACCTCGATCCGGATTCCCTACGAGATCTTCGGCCGGCATGTGCTGGAGCAGTTGCGGCTGCAATGGAGCGGCGCGGCGACATCCGAGATCCACGTGCCGCATGAACCGCTGGCGGCAAAGCCATAGAGCAAGCGAGCACCGGCCTCAGAACGCGATCCCGACGATGCGCCGTTCGGCTTCCGCGCGGCTGCTCCTGTCGACCCTCAAAAGTGCGGGGATGGCGGCGGCTTCACCGCCCCCTTCTGCAACGACTGCCGCAAGAGGGGATGAGTGGTTTCGTGGAACGGCAGGTACTCATGCCTCCAGCCCGAGGCATCCAATGCCGAGCGGTTCATGAGGATGATCTTGTACAGGACGCCGGAGCGCGTATAGCCGTCCTTCGGCGATGGCTCCACGATGCCATCAGCGACGAAGAAGCGTCGATGGAGCTTCTGATCATCCTCGAAAGCGATGATCATGCGCTTGGTCTGAGGCCCGAAATAGCCATCGACAGCAATCTCGGCACTCCTTTCGACAGGCCCCAAAGCGGGCGTGAAGCGCACGAAATTTGCCAGCTTCAAGAGCGTCTGCACCAGCAGGACATCGTCACGGGCGTTCGGCATCCTCGGCCCGACAGGGAACGAGACATTGTAGACCTGATGCATGCCCGTCAGGTCTGTCTGCATCGTATAAGCCATCAGACGTCCCCACATGTGCCCCTTCATCAGGCTAGACGCATGCGTGAGGGCGCCGCGTCCACCAGATGAATGAAAAGCGCCCGATCAGGCGCTCCGATCGGCCGGATATGGCGACGTCTCCTCGATCACCGCGCGGGTCGCGGCGGCTCACATCGGTTGACCGCCAAACGGGGRTCGCCGGCATGGCCGCGATCGGCGAAGAGGTCGGCAAGCGTGCGCTCGCTCTCGGGATGCAGGTGATCGCCCCGCGCGGTCGCGGAGCCTCTTGGACCGCCACCGAAATGACATGCTCGACATCGGGGAAACGCGGTTGGCAAATGTGATTATTGCGTTTAATCATTCACTCAAATACAATAATTTGATACTGCCATGTAACGATACACGCAGCTTGCCGCAGAATGGAATGCAACAATCAACCAACTCTTGCCTCAGAATTTCGGCTACTTGTAACTATAAATTTGATTATGGCGGCGTTTTTTCGGCTGGAACTTTCCTTAAACGACCGAATAACATCGAAATTAAGACAGTAAAACGCAAGACAAAGAACTTCAATAAATAAGAATACCGACCAATACGGGACGAGACGCGGAGCGACAATGCCAAATCAACAGATTGCGCGCGGGGTCTTTCTGGCCGCCGTCGCGTTGTTCTTTGCCGTAAACGCGCTGCGCTATCCGATCGGCACCCTCGCCCATGCCGGTCCCGGGCTCTTCCCGCTCCTGATCTGCGCGCCGCTGCTGATCATAGCCCTGGCGACGATCGTGCAGGCGCGCCTCGCCGATCCGGAGCCTCTCCAGTTCAGCCCGCGGAACATCGCGCTGATCATGGCGAGCCTCATCGGCTTCGTCATCGCTTCCGAATGTGTGAACGTGACCGTCGGCATCATCGTGCTGGTCTTCGTCGCCGGCTTCGCCGCCAACAGCTATTCCTGGGTGCGCAACCTCAAGATCGCCATCGGCCTGATCGTCGTGGCCTTCATCTTCCAGCGCTTCCTCGGTCTGAATCTGAGGCTGCTGTGATGGAGGTGCTCAACAACCTCGCCTTCGGCTTCGGCCATGCGCTGACACCCGAGAACCTGCTCTACTGCGCCATCGGCTGCGTCGTCGGCACGCTGGTCGGCCTGCTTCCCGGCCTCGGCCCGCTGGCCACGATCAGCCTGCTGCTGCCGCTGACCTATTCGATCCCGACCGGCGGCGCGCTGATCATGCTCGCCGGCATCTATTACGGCGCGCAATATGGCGACAGCGTCAGCGCCATCACCATGAAGATCCCGCATGCGTCGAGCATCGTGGCCTGCATCGACGGCTATCAGATGACGCTCAAGGGCAAGACGGGCCTCGCCCTGTTCACCGCTGGCGTGTCGAGCTTCATCGGCGGCACCGTCGCGATCGTGGTGCTGGCCTCGCTCGCGCCGACGCTCGGCACCATCGCCCTGAAATTCGGCCCGACCGACTACTGCGCGCTGATGCTGTTCGGCTTCTTCTGCGTCAGTTTCGTCACCACCGGTAGCCTGCTGAACGGGATGGCGATGTGCCTGCTCGGCGTGCTGCTCGGGCAGGTCGGCACCGATCTGGAGACCGGCCTCGAGCGCTTCACCATGGGCCTGCCCTCGCTCGTCGACGGCGTCAGCCTGGTCAGCCTCGCGCTCGGCTGCTTCGGCATCGCCGAGATCACCAAGAACCTCGATGCGAAGGAGGAACGCACGCCGTTCAACGGCAAGATCAAGCTGATGCCGACCTGGCCGGAGTTCAAGCGCATCATCCCGAGCGCGCTGCGCGGCAGCGTGGTCGGCTCCTTCCTCGGCATCCTGCCGGGCGGCGGGCCGACGATCGCCCAGTTCGCGGCCTACGGCCTCGACAAGAAGGTCAGCAAATACAAGGACGAGATCGGCTCTGGCGCGATCGAGGGCGTCGCCGGCCAGGCCGCGGCCGACGAGGCGGCGGCGCGCACCAGTTTCATCCCGCTGATGAGCATCGGCATCCCCGAGAATGCGGTGATGGCGCTGATGATGGCCGCCTTCATCATCAAGGGCATCCAGCCCGGCCCGAACATGATCGCCAAGCATCCGGACCTGTTCTGGGGCCTGGTTGCCAGCATGTGGATCGGCAACTGCTTCCTGCTGCTGCTGAACGTGCCGCTGGTCCGCTTCTGGCTCTCGGTCTTCAAGATTCCCTACAACGTGCTGTTCCCGTCGATCCTGTTCTTCTGCTGCATCGGCACCTTCAGCATTAACAACAGCCTGCACGACATCTACACCACCGCCGCCTTCGGCCTGATCGGCTACATCATGATGCGGCTGTCCCTCGACCCGGCGCCGCTGATGCTCGGCTTCATCCTCGGGCCGATGCTGGAGGAGTATTTCAGGCGCTCGATGCTGCTCAGCCGCGGCAGCTTCCTGACCTTCTTCGAACACCCGATCAGCGCGACGCTGCTCAGCATCCTCGGGCTGTTCATCGCCTGGCAGATCTACGCCACGCTGAAGGGGCGGCGCACCACGCTCGCCCCCGCCGATCCGCACGCCGCGTCGGGCTGACCCAAGCCGCCAATCCTGGAGCATTTCCGCGTTTCTCCGAATCGCGGAAATGCTCCATCTCTTTGTTTTATCGCATTTTCTTCACGCGCACCGGTATCCGTTTCGCTCGAAAATGCTCTAGCCGCGCTTCTGGTTGTAGACGTCGAGGCAAACGGCACCGAGCAGCACCAGGCCCTTGATGACCTGCTGATAGTCGATGCCGATGCCCAGGATCGACATGCCGTTGTTCATCACGCCCATGATCAGCGCGCCGATCACGGCGCCCGAGACGCGGCCCACGCCGCCATAGGCCGAGGCGCCGCCGATGAAGCAGGCGGCGATGACGTCGAGCTCGAAGCCGAGGCCGGCCTTGGGCGTCGCGGTGTTGAGGCGCGCGGCGAAGATGAGCCCTGCCAGCGCCGCCAGCACGCCCATATTGACGAAGGCGAGGAAGGTCAGCCGCTCGGTCCTGACGCCCGAGAGCTTGGCGGCACGCGCATTGCCGCCGACGGCGTAGATCTGGCGGCCGATCGTCGTGCGCGTCGTGACGAAGGCGTAGAGCGCGATCAGCACCCCCATCACCACGAGAACATTGGGCAGGCCGCGATAGGAGGCGAGCAGATAGCTGGCGTAGAGGACGATCCCCGCGAAGATCGCGGTCTTGGCGATGAAGAAGCTCCAGGGCTCGACGGGAATGTCGTGGTCCTGCTGGCGCCTGCGGCTCTTCAGGTTGAGGACGACGAGCAGCAGGGCCAGCGCCACGCCCAGCAGCATCGAGGTCGGCTGCAGGCCCTGAATCTTGTCGAACAGATCGACGATGAAACCGGAGGAGAGCTTCTGGAACTCGGCCGGGAACGGCCCCACCGACTGACCCTGCAGGATCGCTAGCGCCAGTCCCTTGAAGACGAGCATGCCKGCCAGCGTGACGATGAAGGACGGTATCTTGAAATAGGCGACCCAGTAGCCCTGCGCGGCCCCGATCAGGCCGCCCAGCGCCAGGCAGATCAGCGTCGCCGGCACGAAATGCATGCCGTACTGCACCATCAGGACGGCAGCGACAGCCCCCACCGCGCCGGCGACCGAGCCGACCGAGAGATCGATATGGCCGGTGACGATGACAAGCAGCATGCCCAGCGCCATGACGACGATGAAGCTGTTCTGCAGGATCAGGTTGGTCAGGTTGAGCGGGAGCAGCAGCTTGCCGCCGGTCACGACCTGGAAGAACAGCATGATCGCGACGAGCGACATCAGCATGCCGTATTCGCGCAGGTTTCCGCCCTTGGGCCTGGCGGTTTCGGCCCGGGCCGCGGCGGGTTTGACGATGCCGTCGTTCTGGACGTCGGTGCTCACGCTCTTGCCTCCCGGTTGCGCATGATGGCGCGCATGATCTTTTCCTGTGTCGCCTCGGCGGCTGGGAACTCGCCGACGAAGGCGCCCTCGTTCATCACGCAGATGCGGTCGCAGATGCCCAGAAGCTCCGGCATCTCCGACGAGATCACCACGACGCCGCGCCCGGCATCGGCCAGCTCGTTGATGATGCAGTAGATTTCATATTTGGCACCGACGTCGATGCCGCGCGTCGGCTCGTCGAGGAAGAGCACCTTGGGATCGGTGAAGAGCCATTTCGACAGAACGATCTTCTGCTGGTTGCCGCCCGAGAGCTGGCCGGCCTCCTGATAGACGCTGGCGCAGCGGATCCGCATGCGGCTGCGATAGGCATTGGCGACCTTCAGCTCGGCCATGTCGTCGACCACGCCCGAGCGCGCAACCTCGGGCAGGTTGGTCAGCGTGATGTTCTTGCGGATGTCCTCCGCCAGGATCAGGCCGAGCTCCTTGCGATCCTCCGTCACATAGGCGAGACCGGCCGCGATCGCTCCGGGCACGTCGGAGAGCTCGATCGGCCGGCCTTCCAGCCGCGCCGTGCCGGAGGCCTTGCGGCCATAGGAGCCGCCGAAGACGCTCATCGCGAATTCGGTGCGACCGGCCCCCATCAACCCGGCAATGCCGACGATCTCGCCGCGCCGGACGTGGAAGTTCACGTTCCGGACGACCTTGCGATGGGTGTCGAGCGGATGGAACACGGACCAGTCCTCGATCTCCAGCACCGTCTCGCCGATCTTCGGCTCGCGCTGCGGGTAGCGATGCGCCAGGTCGCGATCCACCATGGCGCGGATGATGCGGTCCTCCTCGACAGGGCCGGCGTGGCAGTCGAGCGTGTCGACGCAGCGGCCGTCGCGCAGCACGGTGATCCGGTCGGCGACGCGGGAGACCTCGTTGAGCTTGTGGGAGATGAGCACGGAGGCGATGCCCTGGGCCTTGAATTCGAGCAGCAGATCGAGCAGCGCCTCGCTGTCGCGCTCGTTAAGGCTCGCCGTCGGCTCGTCGAGGATCAGCACGCGCAGGTTCTTGGCCAGCGCCTTGGCGATCTCGACGAGTTGCTGCTTGCCGATGCCGAGATCGGCGATGCGCGTATCGGGCGCCTCGTCGAGCCCGACCCGGGCCAGCAGCGCCTGCGTCCCGCGATAGACGGCGCTGCGGTCGATCATCCCCATCCGGGTCGGGGGATYGGCGAGATAGATGTTCTCGGCGATCGTCATCAGCGGGATCAGCGCCAGTTCCTGATGGATGATAATGATGCCTAGCGCTTCCGATTCATTGATGTCGCGGAAGCGCCGCTCCTCCCCCTCGAACAGGATCGAGCCGTCATAGGAGCCGTGCGGATAGACGCCGCTCAGCACCTTCATCAGCGTCGACTTGCCCGCGCCGTTCTCGCCGACGAGGGCATGGATCTCCCCGGGTTCGACGGTGAAGGACACATCGTTCAGCGCCTTCACACCGGTGAAGGATTTGGAGATGCCGCGCATTTCCAGCACAGGGCTCATGGTGGTTCTCCCGCCTTCGGGCCGGTGGATGAGGCCCGGCAGCGAAGCCGGGCCTCAGGCGTCACTTGACCTGCGAGGCCTTGTAGTAGCCGGAGCCGATCAGGACCGGTTCCCAGTTCGACTTGTCGACCACCACGGGCGTCAGCAGATAGGACGGCACGACCTTGACGCCGTTGTTGTAGGTCTTGGTGTCGTTGACCTTGACCTCCTTGCCCGACAGCATCGCATCGACCATGTCGGCGGTGACGCGGGCGAGTTCGCGGGTGTCCTTGAAGATCGAGGCATATTGCTCGCCGGCGATGATCGACTTCACCGAAGGCACCTCGGCATCCTGGCCGGAAACGACCGGCATCTTCTGCCCGCCCGACCCGTAGCCGACGCCCTTCACCGAGGACAGGATGCCGATCGAAATGCCGTCATAGGGCGAGAGCACGGCATCGAGCTTCTTGTTCGCGTAGAAGGCGCTCAGGAGGTTGTCCATGCGGGCCTGGGCGGTGGCGCCGTCCCAGCGCAGAGTCGAGACCTTGTCCATGCCCATCTGGCCGCTGGCGACGACGAGCTTCTTCTCGTCGATCAGCGGCTTCAGCACCGACATGGCACCATCGTAGAAGAAAAAGGCGTTGTTGTCGTCGGGYGAGCCGCCGAAGAGCTCGATGTTGAACGGGCCCTTGGCTTCAGGCAGGCCGAGCCCCTTCAGCAGGGATTGAGCCTGCAGCACGCCGACCTGGAAATTGTCGAAGGTCGCGTAGTAATCGACGTTCGGCGTGCCCCTGATCAGCCGGTCATAGGCCACGACCTTGATGCCCTGCGCCTTGGCCTGGGCCAGCACATCGGACAAGGTCGAGCCGTCGATCGCCGCGATCACCAGGACCTTGGCGCCCTTGGTGATCATGTTCTCGATCTGCGAGAGCTGGTTGGGGACGTCGTCCTCGGCATATTGCAGATCGGTGTCGTAGCCGCGCTCCTTGAGCACCTTCACGATGTTGTCGCCGTCGGCGATCCAGCGCGCGGAGGATTTCGTCGGCATCGCGATGCCGACCGTCGGCTTGCTCTGCGCGGCGGCGGAGTGCGGCTGGCCCATGGCGAAGGCCGCGAGCGTCAGAGCGGAGAGAAGTGTCGTCAGGCGTTTCATACTGGACTCCCGGGTTGTGAAGGGGTCGGCCGCATTCGCGGACCGGTTTCTTGGCGGCGGGTCGGCCGCTGATCGTTCGGGGCGGGCTGGCTGCGTCTGACGCGGTCAGGATCCTCCCCAGCGCAAACTCGGCTCCGCACGTCCGATGGCCCCGACCTCGGCCAGAAAGGTCCGCCCGTGGTCGGGGTCGGCGGCGCGGGCATCCGCATTCATGTTCTCATGGGCCGAGGTGACCAGCAGGCGGTCGAAGCGCGGCCCGACGAAAACCGGGCAGCTCGGCTGGCGTGCCGGCATCGCGATGCTGCGCAACCGGTCCCCGCGCGGCGAATAGACGTCGACGCAGCCGCCACCCCAGATCGCGCACCAGATCAGGCCCTGCGCATCGGTGACGGCGCCGTCGAGGCCGCCGGCGGCCTCCCGCTTGTGCAGGATCGCGGGCGCCTCGACCGGGAGGCCGGTCGCAGGGTCGAGCGCGACACGATAGAGCGCGTTCTCGCGGGTGTCGGCGAAATAGCCGGTGGCGCCATCCGGCGAGAAGCAGATGGCGTTGGGAATGGTCAGGCCACTGAAGAGCAGCGACAGCTTCCCGTCGCGGAACGCATGGATCGCACCGGCGCCGGCTGCTGCAGCACGGCCCATCGTGCTGACCCAGAAGGTGCCGCTGTGATGGACGCGCGCATCGTTGGAACGGATGGGACCGTCCTTGCCGACGAGCTCCGCGACCCGGGTCAGCTTTCTGCTCGCGATCTCGCGCAGATAGAGCCCGTCCTCGGCCGCGAGCATCTGGCGCCCGGCATCGATCCGCGCCAGCGCGCTGGCCATGACCGGCAGATCGTGGATCGTGATGCGGCCGGTTTCCAGATGCGCCTCGAACAGACGGCGCTCGAGGATGTCGAACCACCAGGCCGTGTCGCTCCCGGCATCGTAGCTCGGGCCTTCGCCAAGATGGCAGCGCTCCATGCAGAGCACCGAGACCGGAACCGACTCCGGCGCGGTCATCTGCGAAGGCGGTGTGTGAAGCATGGTCATGCGCGCATGCCTCCGTCGCGGGCGGTGGAGAAACGATAGATCGAGACGTGGCGATAGGTCTCGCCTGGATCGAGCCGCGCCGAGGGAAAGTCGCCGCGGTTGGGCGCGTCCGGCCAGGCCTGCGGCTCCAGGCAGAACGCATCGGACTGGCGGTGCAGGCGCCCGTATTTTCCCGGCGCGGCACCATCGAGGAAGTTGCCCGAATAGAACTGCAACCCCGGCTGGTTCGTCAGCAGTTCCATGACCCGCCCCGAAGACGTTGCCTCGACACGGGCGGCGAGGCGCGGCTGCGCCGATATGCCGAGGCAGAAATTATGGTCGTAGCCGCGCCCGGCGCGCAACTGGGCGTCGTCCTCGCGGATGCGCGCGCCGATCGCCGCGCCCGATCTGAAATCGAAGGGCGTTCCCGCGACCGGACGCGGTGGCCCCGGCAGCGGGATCGCCTCGGCATTCGTCGGCAGGAAGCTGTCGGCGGCCAGGGTCAGGACATGGTCGAGGATGTCCCCGCCCGCAGCGACGCCATCGAGATTGAAGAAGCTGTGATTGGTCAGGCTGACCACGGTTGGACGGTCGGTCACGGCTTCATAGCTGATCGTCAGCTCACCGGGGGCCGACAGGCGAAAGCTCACACGCACGTCGAGCGAGCCGGGAAAACCGCTCTCGCCATCGGGGCTCACATGACGAAGCGTGACGGCCGGAGTGTCGCTCTCCTCGATCGCTTCGACCGACCAGAGCACCCGGTCGAAGCCGCCCGGACCGCCATGAAGCGTATTCGCGCCGTCATTGGCCGGCAGCACGATGCGCTCGCCGTCGAGCGTGAAGGCGGCACCGGCGATGCGGTTGGCGAAGCGCCCAATCGTGGCGCCGTAGAAATCCCGCCGCGCCTCGTAGCCGGCGGCATCGTCATGGCCGAGCACGATGTCGGCGAGCGCGCCCTTCGCGTCGGGCACGAGGAGCGCCTGCAGCGCCGCGCCATAGGTGATGATCCGGGCCTCGAAACCGCCGGCACCACGCAGCGTCACGCGCTCGACTGCGCGCCCGTCGGCAAGCGTGCCGAAGCCGTCTCGCGTGATGGCGGGCGTCGGTTTCACCATGAGAACGGTGCCGCCTTGGTCCGGCGCCCCAGCATGAAGGCGTCTGCGACATGGCCGAGCGGGGCAAGATCGACGTCGCAGGCGCCGCGCCCGATCAGATCGACGAAATGCCGGTAGATGCCGGCATATTCGGCTTCCTTCTCATCGACCAGCACCGCGCCGTCGCGCGTCAGCCGCGCACCGCCCGAGGAGAGCAGCAGCCGGCCGCCCGCGCTGTCGATCGCGATATCCCAGCTCTGCGGGCCAGTCTGGAGGAAGTCGAAAACGGCATGGATGGGCAGACCGGTCGCATCCGTGAAATCCAGCTCGGCCGCGATGGGGGCGGCGCGGTTTTCGGGGAAGGCGAGTGTGGCTCCCGTGAGGAACAGCGGCCGCGGCAGGATGCGCGTCAGGATCGACAAGGCGTTGATGCCGGGGTCGAAGACGCCGAGCCCGCCGGGCTCGAAGATCCAGTCCTGGCCGGGATGCCAGACGCGGACATCCTCTTTCCACGTGATCTCGACGGAGCGCGGTGCATGGGCGGCCAGAAAATCGCGGGCGGGCTCGACGGCCGGGGCAAAGCGCGAATGCCAGGTGGCGAACAGGGTCAGCCCGGCCTCCCTTGCGGCATCGACCAGCGGCGCAATCTCGCTCACCGTCGCGCCGGGCGGCTTTTCCAGGAGCACATGCTTGCCGGCTGCGAGCGCCTGCGCCGCCTGGGCGCGGCGGCCCTGCGGTGGCGTGCACAGCGCCACCGCCTCGATCTCGGGAGCCTCGGCCAGGAGCGCCTCCAGCGTGTCGAAATGGGCGACGCCGTCGAGCGTGGCATTCCGGCTGGCGATGGCGGCGAGCGCGATGCCCGGCGTCGCCGCGATCGCCGGCAGATGCTGGTCGCGGGCGATCTTGCCGAGGCCGACGATGGCGAGGCGGATCGGATTCACGCTCAACGCCCCCAACGCAGCACGACCGGATCGAGCCGCCGGGCGATCTCGATCAGTCCGGCGCGGGTGGCGGGATGCATCGCCGGCAGCGGCGCGCGCAGCGTCTCGTGCGCGATGACGCCGCCCTCCTTCATCAGCGCCTTGCAGGCGGCGAGCCCGCATTGGCGGTTCTCGTAGTTGATCAGCGGCAGCCAGCGCTGATAGGCGTCGATCGCCTCGTCGCGCCGGCCCGCGAAATAAGGGTCGGTGATCTGGCGGATGCCGTCGGGATAGCCACCGCCCGTCATCGCGCCGGTCGCGCCGGCGTCGAGATCGGCCATCAGCGTGATCGCCTCCTCGCCGTCCCACGGCCCCTCGATCGCGGGGCCGCCGGCCTCGATCAGTGCGCGCAGCTTGGCGGCGGCCTGGGGCATCTCGATCTTGAAATAGGCGAGGTTTTCGATCTCCTTGGCCATGCGGGCGAGGAACGGCACCGATAATGGCGTGCCGGCCACCGGCGCATCCTGCACCATGATCGGGATCGAAATCGCATCGGAGACGTGGCGGTAGAAATCGTAGATCGAGGCTTCGGGCACCCGGAAGGTCGCGCCATGATAGGGCGGCATGACCATGACCATCGCCGCGCCCAGCTCCTGCGCCCGGCGCGAGCGCTCGGCGCAGACGAAGCTGGAAAAATGCGTGGTGGTGACGATCACCGGAACGCGGCCGGCAACATGCTCGAGAACGGTGACCATCACCCGCTCGCGCTCCTCATCGGTGAGCACAAACTGCTCCGAGAAATTGGCGAGGATGCACAACCCGTGCGAGCCGGCATCGATCATGAAGTCGACGGCACGCTTCTGGCCTTCGAGATCGAGCCGCCCCTCAGCATCGAACACGGTGGGAGCGACCGGAAAGACGCCTTTGTAGGTCTGCGCGGCGGAAAGCTTCGGCATCTGTCACCTTCATGGGTTGTCGCACGGACCGGCAAGGCCGGGGCGCGCGGGTCGTGCTGTCTGCGAGTTCATTCGGCTGCGCCGTGACGGCGCAAACCGTCGAAGATCACGCCGGTCATCGCCGCGGCGGCCGCATCGGCGTCGCGGGCGGCGATCGCCTCGACGATGCGCCCATGCGCCGCCACGGAAATCTCGTACTCGCTCTCGTCGACCGGCGCGCTCAAAAGGAAGGACGCCCGCAAGGCCGCCTCGACGACCGCACCGATGGAGCGCATGAACGGATTGCCGGAGGCATTGGCAACGAGCAGGTGCAGGCTGAGATCCGCCTCGGCGAAGCCGGGCGCCTCCCGTGCCGATTCGATCCGCATCCTGTCGATCGCAGCGGCCATCAGCGCGAGGTCGGCCTCGGTCCGACGCTCGGCGGCGAGCGCGGCGGCACGCGGCTCCACCGCCAGACGGATATCGGCGAGGTCACGCAGGAAGCGCTTGTCGATGCCGCCGTCGAGATGCCAGGCCAGCACATCGGCGTCGAACATGTTCCAGGCGGCGCGCTCGCGCACCACCGTGCCGATCCTGGCCTTGGTGCTGAGCAGCCCCTTGGCGACCAGCGTCTTGACGCTCTCCCGCAGGACCGGGCGCGAAACGCGGAAGCGCAGGATCAGCTCGGCATCGCCGGGGATCTTGGTCCCTTCCGGGTAGCGCCCTGCGATGATGTCGATGCCGATGGTGCGCGCCACCTCGGCATGGTTGGAATGCCCGCGCCTGGCGGGAATGACGAGGAGCGGGTTCATGGCGAGGTGACCCTGGCAGGGCGCCGGCGCCGCGCCACATGCAGCGTCGCCTGCTGGAATGCGATGAAGGCGAACAGCAGGAGGCCGGTCGCGATCTTCGCCCACCAGCTCGAAAGCGTGCCGTCGAAGGTGATGTAGGTCTGGATCAGGCCCTGGATCAGCACTCCGACGAAGGTGCCGAAGACGAAACCGTAGCCGCCCGACAGGAGCGTGCCGCCAATCACCGCCGCCGCGATCGCGTCGAGCTCGACCCCGGCCGCCGAGAGCGAATAACCACTCGAGGTGTAGAGCGAGAAGACGATGCCGGCGACACCGGCGAGAACGCTGGAGAGCGTGTAGATCGCGACCGTGGTGCGGCCGACATCGATGCCCATCAGCGCCGCCGAGCCGCGGCTGCCGCCCAGCGCGTAGACATTGGCGCCGAAGCGCGTGAAATGCAGCAGCGCCGCGCCCCCGAGCACCACCGCCAGCATGATCATCGCCGGAACGGTGAGGCGCGCTCCCCCACCCAGGCGCAGGGCGTTATCCGCGAGATCGGCATAGAGCGGCGCGTTGATCGGGATCGACTCGGTCGAGAGCAGGAAGCTCGCGCCGCGTGCCAGGAACATGCCTGCCAGGGTCACGATGAAAGCCGGCAGCTCGAAATACTGGATCGCAGCCCCCATCAGGGCGCCATACAGCGCGCAGATGACGAGGATCAGCGCGAAGGCCGCCACAGGCGGGATGCCGGCACGCTCGATCGCCAGGGCGAGGAACACGGTCGTGAAGCCGATCACCGCGCCGACCGAAAGATCGATCCCGCCCGAGATGATCACAAAGGTCATGCCGACCGCGACGATGCCGAGAAAGGCATTGTCGGTCAGGAGGTCCATCACCACCCGGAGCGAGGCGAAATTCGGAAAGGCGATCGCGCAGGCGAGGAAGCCGAGGAGGAAGACGACCGTGGTGGCGGCAAGCGGCATGAAGCGGATCATCGGCTTTTCCCGCGCAGAAACGTGGCCAACCCCGACAGCCGCGGCGACTGCGCCAGCAGCACGGCAAGCACCACCATCGCCTTGACGATCAGGTTCGTCTCCGGCGGGAAGCCCGACAGCAGGATGCCGGTGTTCATCGCCTGGATGATCAATGCGCCGACCACCGCCAGCACCAGGCTGAAGCGGCCGCCAAGCAGCGAGGTGCCACCGATCACGACCGCGAGGATGGCGTCGAGCTCGAGCCAGAGCCCGGCATTGTTGGCGTCGGCGCCGAGGATGTCGGCGGCCGCGACGACGCCGGCCAGCGCGGCGCAGAGGCCGCACCAGACATAGGTCGCGATGGTGATCAATCGCGTGCCGACGCCCGCCAGAGCGCTCGCCTTGGCATTCGCGCCGGTTGCCTCGATCAGCAGCCCGAGCGCGGTGCCGCGCACGATGACGAGTGTCAGCACCAGCATCGCCAGCGTCAGGACCACGGGCGGCGGCAGGCCCAGCACCGAGCCGCCGCCGAACCWGGCGAGCGACGGCGAGGTGAAGGTGACGATGCGCCCCTCGGTGATCAGCTGGGCGATGCCGCGCCCCGCCACCATCAGGATCAGCGTCGCGACGATGGGCTGGATGCCGAACACCGCCACGAGGATGCCGTTCCACAGCCCGCACAGAAGGCCGGCTCCCAGGGCCGCGGCCAACACCACAGGCAGCGAATGGCTGTCCGCGAGGCTGGCTGCGATGGCCCCCGCGATGGCCATCACGGCCCCGACCGAGAGATCGATGCCGCGCATGGCGACGACCAGGACCATGCCGAGCGACAGGAGCGCCACCGGCGCGCCGCGGTTCAGCACGTCGATCAGGCTCCCGAACAGCCGGCCATCCTGCAGGCGGATCTCGAAGAATTGCGGCGAGACCAGCCAGTTCATCGCGAGGATGGCCAGCAGCGCCGCGACCTGCGACGTGCCGATACGGGGCAGACGGAAGGGCATGGCGCTCATCAGGCCGCCTGCGATGCGTCGGCGGCGATCGCGCCCAGGATGCCGGAGACGCTGAGCGCGTCGCCCGTCAGGCGCGCGACATGGGCCCGGTCGCGTAGCACGATCACCTCGTCGGCATAGGTCACGATCTCCTCGAGTTCCGAGGAGACGATCAGCAGCGCCATGCCCTCGGCACAGAGCTTGCGGATGAGCTGGATGATCTCGGCATGGGCGCCGACATCGATGCCGCGCGTCGGCTCGTCGAGGATCAGCAGGCGTGGCTCCGTCGCGAGCCAGCGGGCGAGCAAGGCCTTCTGCTGGTTGCCGCCCGACAACAGGCCGATCGGACGTTCAGGGTCGGGTGGACGGATGTCGAGCAATTCGATGAAGCGGCGCGCGATCGCATCCTGCTCGCGGCGCGACAGCGGCTTCAGCACGCCGCGCCGGGCCTGCAGCGCCAGGACGATGTTCTCGCGCACGCTCAGTTCGGCGACGATGCCCTCGGTCTTGCGCTCTTCCGGGCAGTAGCCGAAGCCCAGCCGCAGCGCCTCGCCCGGGCTCGCCAGCTTGACCTCGCGGCCGACGACGGTCGCCGAGCCATGATCGGCGCGCTCGGCACCGAAGACGAGGCGGGCGGTCTCGGTGCGGCCGGAGCCGAGCAGCCCGGCCAGCCCGACGACGCGGCCCTTCTGCAAGGTGAGGTCGAAAGGCTCGACATAGCCGACCTTGCCGAAGCCGGAGAAGGTCGCAAGGGTCTCCCCGCCTTCGCGATGGGGCGGGCGCGTGTGGGTTGCCTCGCTGAGCTCGTGTCCGAGCATCATGGTGACGAGGTCCATGCGCGGCATCTCGGCGACGGCAGCCGTTCCGGCGAGCCGGCCGTTGCGCAGCACCGTGATCCGGTCGCAGATGGCATAGACCTGATCGAGGAAATGGGTAACGAAGACGATGCCGATGCCGCGCGCCCGGAGCTGGCGCATGACGGCGAACAGCACCTCGACCTCATGGGCGTCGAGGCTCGCGGTCGGCTCGTCGAGGATCAGCACGCGCGCCGAGAGATCTACCGCCCGCGCGATCGCGACGATATGCTGGACCGCGACCGAATAGCGCTCGAGCGGGAGCGACACGTCGATGTCGAGGCCGAACTCGGCCACCAGCGCCCGTGCGCGCCGCCGCATCTCACCTTCGCGGACGAAGCCGAGACGGGTCGGCTGGCGCCCCAGGAAGAGGTTCTGGGCGACGGAGAGGTTGGGCGCGAGATTGACCTCCTGATAGACGGTGGCGATGCCCGCCTTCGCGGCCTCCTTCGCCGAATGGGGCGCGATCTCCTCGCCGTTCAGCGTCAGGCTGCCCGCATCGCGCTGCACCACGCCGGTCATCGTCTTGATCAGCGTGGATTTGCCTGCCCCGTTCTCGCCCAGCAAGGCATGAATCTCGCCCGCATGCAGGGTGAAATCGACATGGTCGAGCGCGACGAAGCCGGCGAAGGACTTGCAGAAGCCGGTGGCGGTCAGGAGAGGAGATGCTTGAGGCTGGTCCATGAAACGGCTTTGCGCAACGGGAGGACGGCCGCTTTCCGCCGGGGCATGCCACGCTGAAAGCCGCAAGCGCCGAGGCAGAAGGGGATGACGGCGCGCCGGCTCGAGACCGGCGCGCCGCTACTTCGGCTCAGTAGCCGAGGCCCTTCTTGCTGTCGTAGATCGCCTGGGGATTGTCGGAAGCCGTGTAAAGCTTCGACTCCGTCTGGATCCATTTCGGCGGCACGGTGCCCTTGGCCTTGTAGGCGACGAGCGCGTCGAGGGCGGGCCCGGCCATGTTCGGCGTCAGCTCGACCGTGGCGTTGGCCTCGCCCGCCGCCATTGCCTTGAAGATGTCCGGCACGGCGTCGATCGAGACGGTCAGGATGTCCTTGCCGGGCTTCAGGCCGGCTTCCTTCATCGCCTGAATGGCACCGACCATCATGTCGTCATTGTGCGCGTAGACGGCGCAGATCGACTTGCCGCCGCCTTCGGCCTTGATGAAGCTCTCCATCACCTCCTTGCCCTTGGCACGGGTGAAGTCACCGGTCTGGCTGCGGACGAGCTTGATGTTGGCCTGGCCGGCGATGCCGTTCTCGAAGCCCTTCTTGCGGTTCGTCGCGACGCTGGCGCCGACGGTGCCCTGGAGTTCGACGACGTTGCAGGGCTTGGATCCGACGGTCTTCACCAGCCAATCGCCGGCGACCTTGCCCTCATGCACGCTGTCGGAGGTGACGGCGGTGAGATAGAGGTCCTTGCCGGCGGGATCGATGTCGCGATCAAGCAGAACGACCGGAATCTTGGCCTCCTTGGCCTCCTTCAGCACGCTGTCCCAGCCTGTCGACACCACCGGGGCGAGGAACACGGCATCGACGCCCTGGGCGATGAAGGACCGGATCGCCTTGATCTGGTTCTCCTGCTTCTGCTGGGCGTCGGCGATCTTGAGGGTGACGTTGCGCCGCTTGGCCTCCGATTTGGAAACCGTGGTTTCAGCTGCGCGCCAGCCCGATTCCGAGCCGATCTGCGAGAAGCCGACGGTCAGGTCCTTGGCCTGCGCATTGGCCGACATGGCGCCCGCAATCGCAGACGCGATCAAAATGCCCTTGAGCTTCATCATGATCCTCCTTGGTGAGCCACGCCGCTTGATGCAGCTTGTTGTTCCTCTTTATGGCACAGGCGCGGAGGTGGAGGAATAGTCATATTGTTTGACTATTGGATGATGATCGCGCGGGCCGGGAAGCGACGTCGGCAGATCCGGCTCGAGCGCGGCCTCGCTCGCCAGCGCGGGCCATTCCGGCCGGGGCCGGCGGCGAAGGCCGCGCGTCGGGATCAGCCTTGTGTCTCGCAGCCAAGCCGCTTCAACGTCTCCTCGACCCAGCTCCGATCGTAGCGGCGCTCCTCGATCGCGCGCCTCTGCTTCTGCTCGACCTGCTGCTTGGCCTGCGCGGCGGCGAAGACCGTCTCCGTTTCGTCGTAGGGCACGCAGAGCAGACCGTCCTCGTCGCCGATGACCAGATCGCCGGGTTCGATCACCATGCCGTCGAGCGCGATCGGCACGTTGATCTCGCCGGGGCCGTCCCGATAGGGGCCGCGATGGGTGATTCCGGCGGCGTAGACCGGGAAGTCATGGGCGGCGATCCAACCTGCATCGCGGATCGCGCCGTAGAGCACCATGCCGGCAATGCCGCGCGTCTGCGCATAGGCCGCCATCAGCTCGCCGATCAGGGCGTTGGTGAGATCGCCGCCGCCATCGACCACGACGACGTCGCCCGGCGCCGCCAGGTCGATAGCCCGGTGGATCATCAGATTGTCGCCCGGCCGCGTCTTCACGGTGAGCGCCGGCCCGGCCAGCATCCCACCCTTGTGCATCGGGCGCAGCCGCGGCCCACCCGCCGTCATGCGCGACATCGAATCGCTGACATTGGCCACGGGCAGCGAACGGAAACGCGCGACGACCTCGGCGCTCACGGCACGCTCACGCTTCAGGATGCGGAAACCGATCATATCGACCTCGTCTGGCGGGAGAAAATGGATAAGAGCCCGAAGGGGCCGGCAAAGCGCCACAGCATCGACCTGAATATCGTATTCAGGTCGATGCTGTGCACCATTGTTTTCACGTCGGCTTTTCCCGAAAGCCRCATTCACCCACCTTCAGCCGAGCCGCGACTGCTCGCGAAACTGACGCGGTGTGACACCGGTCATCCTCCTGAAGGCGCGGCTGAAATGCGCCGGATCCGTGTAACCGGAGGAAAAAGCGACGTCGATGATCCTGCAATCGGTGTCGCGCAGCAGCTTGCTCGCATTTTCGTATCTGACGGTGTCGAGGAGGTCCGAATAGGAGAGACCGAGATGGGCGAGCCTGCGCTGAAGCGTCCGGATGCTGATACCCGCGATYTCGGCGACGTCGGCAAGAGCRGTWGTYCCCTCGTCGAGATAGGCCGGMAGCATCAGCTTGAGMAGWTCGACGATATTGTAGGCGGACGGGCCGTCCTCATTGTCGGGTGGCGGCGCAAACGAGGCGGCCGAACGGTTTGGGAGGCCGAGCAGCATGGTCGGTACTCTGATCCAAGCGGCATGCTGGCCGCCTCGCGGCAGGCGTGCCGGAGCGCGACGAGCAGCGTCGGTGAATGCGCGATCAGGGCCCGCGTCTTTTCCCTCATATGCGAGAAATGCAGGCGCCGGGCAGCGAGGAAGCCGAAATCCTCGATACCCTGGCTTCTCTGGGCGGTCTCGACGAAGCGCAAGGCCGGCAGGAGCGGCAGGTAGAGCTCGCTCTTCTCGGCCAGGGACGATGGCAGCCGCGACCTCTCCAGGAGAGTTTCCGTCGGCGCACCGATATCGTCCAGGATGCTGACGAAGGGCAGCAGAAACTGGCCGCGCGTCAACGGGATGTCAGCCATCAGGTCCACCGTCATCACAGGATCTGCACGTCCTCAGGCAGGCCCCTGAATCGCCTGAGGAGTGCAGAATAGCCATTTGCGGGTGGCGCGAAATGGCAAGACCGACAACCCGCATATGCACCAAGTATTCAAAATAGAGCATGTCGGCTGAGCCGAAGATGATCCGTCGCATGGAGCGTCCGCTGCTGGAAACTTCCGCCTCACGGAGATTCGGCAATGCGGCCTTCTTATTCGGAAATCCCGAGCTTTCGTACGTTTTAGTTCTAATTCGTCAAGTGAGCGTCACCGCAAACCTCCAGATCCCACCTCGTGATCACCATTGAATTGCTCGACCATCTGCGGATGGCCTCTGAGATTGCAGATTGAGGAGTTTTTGAATGCTGTCGAGAATTGACCAACTGGCTGTGCTCTCGGCCTTCGCACTCCTTGGGCAGGGCATCGACTTGACTGGTACCGGTGCTGCACTGGCGCAGGATGCAAATGCTGAGCTGGCTAAAAAACTCAGCAATCCCGTGTCGTCGCTCATCAGCGTGCCTTTCCAATTCAACTACGACCGAGGCTTCGGACCGAACCGTGGCGACCGGAAAACGCTCGACATCCAACCGGTCATCCCGTTCTCGTTGAACGCGGACTGGAACATCATTTCCCGGACCATCGTCCCCGTCATCTGGCAGCACGACATAGCAGGGCCCTCCGGCTACCAATCCGGCCTTGGCGACATCACGCAGAGCTTTTTCATTTCCCCGACGCAGCCGACCGCCGGTGGGATCATCTGGGGCGCGGGTCCTGTCTTCCTGCTGCCGACGGCGACCGACGATCTGCTCGGAGGCGGCAAGTTCGGGATGGGTCTGACTGCCGTCGTTCTGAAGCAGGAAGGGGCATGGACGATCGGCGCACTTGCAAACCACATCTGGTCCGTTGCGGGGCGGGGAGACAGGTCCGACATCAGCGTGACCTACCTGCAGCCCTTCATCGCCTACAGGACCTCGGACGCCTGGACGTTCACGCTCAATACCGAGAGCACCTATGACTGGAAGGCTGAACGATGGTCGGTGCCCATTAACGTCCAGGTTTCGAAGCTTATGAAATTTGGCGAGCAGCCGGTGAGTCTCACCGCAGGCGTGCGCTATTGGGCGGCCGCGCCAAAGAACGGGCCGCATGGCTGGGGCCCCCGTGTGGGGTTGACTTTCCTGTTTCCGACATAGGTGCAGTTGGCGCTGCAACACTGGTTCTGTCGCGCCGCGGTGAACTGACGATTCAGCAATTTGGTGCGCCGCCCCATGGGGAGGGAGCACAACCGGTCGCGATTGTCGCGAAATGGCAAGACGGACAGGCCGCCCATGCACGAGATGCTCGTGACGACATTCGCCGGCCCATCGGGCCGCGATCACGTGCTGCAGCAAGCCGAAGCGCTCGCGCAGATGCCGTTAGGCAGGCTAGGCAGGGGACAAGCAGCAATGTCAGGCGCAACGGCGCGCAATCTTGCCATCGGTTGGCTGTCGGCTGCGTTGTGTGGACCCGTTTTGGCGTCCGATCTCCGGCAGCCCGCCGCGCCACCAGGGCCTGTCCTCGCATCGGCGCCGAGCTTCTCGGTTACCAGCTACATCTGGGCGACCGCGATCGACGGCAGGAGCGCGACGCTGCCGCCACTGCCGCCCGCGGATATCAATCTGCGCTTCCGCGACGTGCTCAAGCAGTTGAACGGCGCGATGATGGCGTCCGCCGAGATGCGCATCGAGCGCTGGAGCGTCCTGGTCGACGGGCAGTTCTCGCAGGTGACGACGGGTGGCAATCTGCCCGGCCCCTTCTTTTCCGCGCTGAAGCTGCGCTCGCAGACTACGACCCTGCAGGGCTCGGTCTTCTATCGCGTCTATGAAGACACCGTTCTTGCGCTGGATGTGGGGGCTGGCGTCCGGTTCTGGAACCTCGACACAAAGCTCGAAATCCTGCCCGGCCTCGCCAATCTTCGCATCGACCACCGTCAATCGCAGATGTGGGCCGACCCGATTCTCGGCGCGCGGCTCGGCGTGAARCTCGACGGTCCGTGGAGCCTGACGGTGGCGGGCGACATCGGCGGCTTCAGCGCCGGCTCGCGCCTGACCTGGCAGGCATTGGGCAGCGTCAACTACGCGTGGAGCGAGAACCTGACGCTGAAAGCCGGCTATCGCGCGCTTCATGTCGATTATCGCAGCGGCAGCTTTTCATACGACGTGACGCAGCACGGGCCTGCGGTCGCGGCAACGTACCGATTCTGACCGGGGCCTTGATGAGTTCGGCGATGTCGAAAGGGATGGGAATGTCGATGACAGGGACTGCGCTTCGGAGCGCTGGGGCTACCACGCTTGCACTGCTCGTCTCGCTCTGCGGGCAGGCCCTGGCGCAGGCGGGTGAAGCCCGGCCAGAGGTCACCGACCCGCATTTCAAGATCGCTCCGGGCTATCTGAAGCGATCCGATCTGCCGAACAGCCTGGTCCTGCTCGGCCCGCCTCCCGAAGCAGGCTCGGCTGCGCTCGCCCGGGACGAGGAAGCGCGAAAGGCGACGCTTCCCTTGCGAAACACCGCGCGCTGGAACCTCGCCCGTACCGATGCCGATCTCGCCTTTCCGCAGGCTGCCGACAATTTCTCCTGCGCGCTGGGCGTGAAGATCGACAGCCGGCAGACGCCGCGCCTCTCCGCGATGATGCAGAAGGTGCTGTCGGATTTCGGCCTCTCCACCTATGGCGTGAAGAACAAATACAACCGGGTCCGCCCCTTCGTGGTTCACAACGAAGCGACCTGCCGGGCGGATCAGGAGGCCATTCTGCGGAATGACGGCTCCTATCCGTCGGGGCACACGGCTGCCGGCTGGGGCTGGGCCCTCGTCCTCGCGCAAATCAGCCCCGAGCACGCGGATGCGCTGCTCAAGCGTGGCATCGAGTTCGGGCAGAGCCGCGTGATCTGCGACGCGCATTGGCAGAGCGATGTCGATGCAGGCCGGATCATGGGCGCGGCGACCGTTGCACGACTGCAAACCGACCCGGCCTTCCTCGCCGATCTCAAGGCCGCGAAGGCAGAAGTGAAGGCAGCGAAGGCGAAGCGGCCGCTCTCGGTATCCGAATGCGCCGCGGAAGCGGCYGCGCTGTCGGCGCAGTAACGACGAGCACATGGATCAAAGACACCAATGAGGTACCGTTCGATGCGCATGACGCTGCTCTCCAGCCTAAGTTTCCTCGTTCTCGCGCCGTGCGTGGCGTTCGCCCAGCCGGTTGCGGTCAATGTCGACAACTTCAAGCGAGCCGAGTCCGATTTCTATATGGCCAAGACGGTCGATGCGGGCGCTCTCGGCAAGTTCGTCCATAACAGGACGCCGACGCCGATCGACAAGCAGCCCGTGGTCCGGATGAACCGGGATACGCTCTATTCCCAGGCGATCTTCGATCTCGACGCCGGCCCGGTGACCATCACCCTTCCAGACGCCGGCAAGYGCTTCGTCTCGATGCAGGTCATCAGCGAAGACCACTACACCCCGATGGTGGTCTACAAGCCGGGCCGCACGACGCTCACCCGGGACAAGGTCGGCACCCGCTATGTGTTCGTTGCGGTTCGCATCCTTGTCGATCCCAACGACAGCAAGGACCTCGCGCAGGTTCACGCATTGCAGGATGCGCTGAAGGTGCAGCAGAAGTCGGCCGGCAAGTTCGAGGCCCCGAATTGGGACCTGGTTCAGCAGAAGAAGATCCGCGAGGCGCTGGAAACGCTCTCCGCTGCATCAGGCGACTTCAGCAACGCTTTCGGCCCGAAGGGCAAGGTCGACCCGGTCAAGCATCTGCTCGGCACCGCGTCCGGTTGGGGCGGCAACCCGGACAAGGACGCATCCTACCCCTCGGTGACCCCGGCCAGGAACGACGGCAAGACGGTCTACAAGCTCAGGCTCAGGGATGTTCCCGTCGACGCGTTCTGGTCGATCAGCGTCTACAACGACAAGGGCTTCTTCCAGAAGAACGATTACGACGCCTATTCGGTCAACAGCATCACCGGCACGAAGAGCACTGACGGCGCGATCGACATCCAGTTCGGCGGCTGCGACGGCAAGATCGCGAACTGCCTGCCGATCACGGAGGGGTGGAACTACACATTCCGGCTCTACCGACCCCGTGCCGCGTACCTGAACGGCACATGGAAGCTGCCGGTGGCGCAGCCTGCATCGTAGAGGGTATCAACCTCCTTCGCTCGGCCCGGCAAGCAGCGGTCATCACCCACCGAGGCTTGCCAGCCGGGATTTCGATCCGCATGTCGTCGTTTGGGACACAGAGATGCGGATGACGGGACCGGCCACCGGCTTCTTGACCTGAAGCCGGTCCGACAGATGCAGGTCCCGGTCTCTGCACGGCCGACCCGCGAGAGAATTTCCGCAGCCACCACCGAGCTTCAGACGGAAATCGCTGTCCCGTCACGCTGCGGGTCTGCGCTGCCCGAACACAGGCCATCGGCGATTCCAACCGCGCGGAGGGCCCTCGACCGCCACTACGGCGCAGGCGGAACGGACGAATTGCCGACGCCCAGACCCGCTCAGATTTTGTTAGCGCGGCTCCTGGCGCGCACCGCCGGACAGCAGCTGCTCGCTCCCCGCGAGCGCGACGTCGACGGCGCGCCCCGAAGCCGTGAGAGAGTACTCGACATGCAACACCCGTCCGCTGAGATCGTGGCGCTCGACATAGCCGGCGGCCTCGAGAGCCTTCAGCCGGGCGGAGAGAACCCGCGCCGAAATACGCGGCGGGAGTTGCCGTCTCAGAGCTCCGAAACGCAGGGGCCCGTGACGAGCCAGTGAAAACACGATGTGGCTCATCCATTCCTGCGAGAAGAACTTCAGGAAGCCGTCGGCCAGACAGTGTTCGTCTGCGGAATCATTCGAACTGGTCATGCGCTTTGCTCTGACTACCGGTATCTCTCAGGTAACTAATGGATTTCGCGCCGCCCGCCCCCTAGGTTCCGCCAGAGTTCGGATGTTCCGGGTTTCCCATACCGGTCGTCGGGCAGGCAAGGCCACATATTCGTTCGCCGCTCCAGGCGGCGACCAGCGCGCGGATGCCCGCGCTTTCGCAACCGGCCCCGGACGATGCCCGACCTGACGGGCCCGCGGACCACTTTAGAGAAGGAAGCTTGCCATGCCATTCGTGACGACGCGCGACGGGGTCGATATCTTCTTCAAAGATTGGGGCCCGCGGGACGCCCGTCCGATCGTCTTCCACCATGGCTGGCCTCTGTCTTCGGATGACTGGGACGGGCAGATGATGTTCTTCCTGTCGAAGGGATATCGCGTCGTCGCGCATGACCGGCGCGGGCATGGTCGTTCCGCCCAGGTCTCGGACGGACACGACATGGACCACTATGCCGCGGATGCCTTCGCCGTTGCCGAGGCTTTGGATCTGCGGAACGCCGTCCATATCGGCCACTCGACCGGTGGCGGCGAAGTGGCACGCTATGTCGCTGTACATGGCGAGCCAGCCGGGCGCGTGGCCAAGGCGGTGCTGGTCAGCGCCGTGCCCCCGCTGATGATCAAGACCGAGACGAATCCCGGGGGATTGYCGCTGGAAGTCTTCGACGGCTTCCGCAAGGCCCTGGCCGGCAACCGCGCCCAGTTTTTTCTCGATGTGCCGACCGGCCCCTTCTACGGCTTCAACCGGCCGGGTGCGAAGGTCGATCAGGGCGTCATCTGGAACTGGTGGCGCCAGGGCATGATGGGCAGCGCCAAGGCCCATTACGACGGCATCAAGGCGTTCTCCGAAACCGACCAGACCGAGGATCTGAAGGCGATCGGCGTGCCGACGCTGGTCCTCCATGGCGAGGACGACCAGATCGTACCGATCGCCGATTCCGCGCATGAATCGATCAAGCATCTGAGGCACGGCACGCTGAAGACCTATCCCGGCTTCAGCCACGGCATGCTGACCGTGAACGCCGGGACGCTCAACGCCGGTCTGCTGGCCTTCGTCGAGGCCTGAGATCCCGCGGGCAGCGGCCGTCAGCTTGCCCGGCCGCTGCCATTCCACGCGACAGGAAGACGTGATGAAACTCTATCTGGTCTCGCTAGGCGCCGGTCTGCTCGTCGGCGTCGTCTACGGCCTGCTGAACGTTCGCTCGCCTGCGCCTCCCGTGATCGCGCTCATCGGCTTGCTCGGCATCCTCGCCGGCGAGCAGATCGTTCCGGTCGCAAAGCGCCTCGCTTCGGGACAGGGCCTGACGCTTGGCTGGCTGCGGCATGAATGTGGCGAACATCTCTTCGGCACGCTGCCGTCCCGCCCCTCGGGCGATCAAAACCATGAAAGGCGCGAGTCATGAGTCCGACACGCCGGCAAACCACCTTTGGTGCCGCCGCCGGGGCCCTGTCGGGCCTGCTCGGCACCGCCGCCGCCCAGTCTCCGCAGCGAGGAACCGCTCCCATGACCGCCGATCTCATCCTCCGCAACGGCCGTTTCACGACGCTCGACCGGAGCAACCCGATCGCCAATGCGGTTGCCGTCAAGGACGGCGCCTTCCTCGCCGTCGGCAGCGAAGCCGACGTGATGGCTCATGCCGGACCGAACACGAAGATCATCGACCTGAAGGGCCGCAGCGCCCTGCCCGGGCTGATCGACAACCATCTCCACATCATCCGCGGCGGGCTCAACTTCAACATGGAGCTGCGCTGGGACGGCGTGCGCTCGCTGGCCGACGCGATGAGCATGCTCAAGCGCCAGGTCGCGGTGACGCCGCCGCCGCAATGGGTGCGCGTCGTCGGCGGCTTCACCGAGCACCAGTTCGCCGAGAAGCGCCTGCCGACGATCGAGGAGCTCAACACCGTCGCGCCGGATACGCCGGTCTTCATCCTGCACCTCTATGACCGCGCCCTGCTGAACGGCGCCGCGCTGCGGGCCGTCGGCTATACCAAGGACACGCCGCAGCCGCCGGGCGGCGAGATCACACGCGACGCCAACGGCAATCCGACCGGGCTGCTGCTGGCGCGCCCGAACGCCGCCATCCTCTACGCGACGCTGGCCAAGGGGCCGAAGCTGCCCTTCGACTATCAGGTTAATTCGACCCGCCATTTCATGCGCGAGCTCAACCGGCTCGGCGTCACCGGCGCGATCGATGCCGGCGGCGGCTTCCAGAACTATCCGGACGACTACGCCGTCATCCAGAAGCTCGCTGACGAGAACCAGCTCACGATCCGCCTCGCCTACAACCTGTTCACGCAGAAGCCCAAGCAGGAGAAGGAGGACTTCCTCAACTGGACGAAGACCTCGACATACAAGCAGGGCGACGACTATTTCCGGCATAACGGCGCTGGCGAAATGCTGGTCTTCTCCGCCGCCGATTTCGAGGATTTCCGCGAGCCCCGGCCCGACATGCCGCCCGAGATGGAAGGCGATCTCGAAGGCGTCGTGCGCATCCTCGCCGAAAACCGCTGGCCCTGGCGCCTGCACGCGACCTATGACGAGACSATCTCGCGCGCGCTSGACGTGTTCGAGAAAGTCGACAAGGAGATCCCTCTCAAGGATCTGAACTGGTTCTTCGACCWCGCCGAGACGATCTCGGAACGCTCGATCGACCGCATCGCCGCACTCGGCGGCGGCGTCGCCGTGCAGCAYCGCATGGCCTATCAGGGCGAGTATTTCGTCGAGCGTTATGGCGCGGCGGCAGCCGAAGCGACGCCCCCCGTGGCGCGCCTGCTGGAGAAGGGGGTGAAGACCTCGGCCGGCACCGACGCCACCCGCGTCGCCTCCTACAACCCTTGGGTCGCGCTCTCCTGGCTGGTCACGGGCAAGACGGTCGGGGGCTTGCGCATCACGCCGCAGCGCAACTGTCTCGACCGCGAGACCGCGCTCAGGATGTGGACGGAGAACGTCACCTGGTTCTCCAACGAGGAGGGCAAGAAAGGCCGGATCACTGCGGGCCAGTTCGCCGATCTGATCGTGCCGGATCGCGATTTCTTCGGCTGCCCCGAAGACGACATCGCGCATATCTCGGCGGACCTGACCATCGTCGGCGGCAAGGTCGTCTATGGCGCGCGGGACTTCGCCGGGCTCGACGAGAGCGCACCACCGCCGGCGATGCCGGACTGGTCGCCGGTCAGGACGTTCAAGGGCTATGGCGCCTGGGGCGAGCCGGATGGCGCCGGCAAGAATTCGCTGCGGCGGGCGGCCATGACGCATTGCGGCTGCGCCAGCTCCTGCGGCGTGCATGGCCACGACCATGCCGGCGCCTGGTCGAGCAAATTGCCGGTCGGTGACCTCCGCAGCTTCTGGGGCGCGCTCGGCTGCGCCTGCTGGGCGGTGTGACCATGACAGCGAACGACCACGACTCGCAGCCGATGCGCGGCCTGCGTTGGCTGGCACTGCTGCTGCTCTGCGCCGCCTATATCCAGGGTCCGGTGACCAAGATCCTCGATTTCGAGGGCGCCATCGCCGAGATGACCCATTTCGGCCTGTCGCCCGCGCCGATTTTCGCGATCGGTGTTATCGTCTTCGAACTCGCGATGAGCGCGCTCATCCTGCTTGGCCGCTGGCGCTGGCTCGCGGCGCTGGCGCTCGCCATGTTCACGCTGGCTGCAACGTTCGTCGCCCTGCGCTTCTGGGAAATGCCGGCCGGCCAGGGGCGAATGATGGCGATGAACGCCTTCTTCGAGCATCTCGGCCTGATCGGCGGCTTCGTCATCGTGGCGCTCGACGACTTTAGTCGGCAAAAGGAATCACTGCTATGACCGGCACCACCTCTCTGGCCTCCGGTTTCGCGCCGCTGCGCCAGAAGGTCTTCGCGGTCCTCTGGGCGGCGACGATCATCGGCAATATCGGCTCGTTCATGCGCGACGTCGCCAGCGCCTGGCTGGTGACCGACCTCTCCGGCGCACCCGCCGCGGTGGCGCTGGTGCAGGCGGCGGCGACGCTGCCGATCTTCCTGCTGGCGATCCCGGCCGGCGTGCTCTCGGATATCCTCGACCGCCGCAAATTCCTGATCGCCATCCAGATCCTGCTCGGCTGCGTCAGCCTCTCGCTGATGACGCTGGCCAGCCTCGGCCAGCTCAGCGTGCCCGCTTTGGTCGGCCTCACCTTTCTCGGCGGCATTGGCGCGGCGCTGATGGCGCCGACCTGGCAGGCGATCGTGCCCGAACTCGTCGGCAAGGCCGATCTCAAGAGCGCGGTGGCGCTGAATTCGCTCGGCATCAACATCTCGCGCGCCATCGGCCCCGCGCTGGGCGGCTTGATCCTCGCCGCCTTCGGCGCCGGCTTCACCTATGGCGCCGACGTGCTGAGCTATGTGCTGGTGATCGGCGCGCTGTTCTGGTGGCACCGCCCGGCGGGCGCCGACGACGCGCTGAGCGAGCGCTTTGCCGGGGCGTTCCGGGCCGGATTGCGCTATGCCAAAGCGAGCCGGGAGCTCCATCGCGTGCTGCTGCGCGCGGCGATCTTCTTCGGCTGCGCCAGCGCTGTCTGGGCCCTGTTGCCGCTGGTCGCGCGCAATCTGCTCGGCGGCGGCGCCAGCTTCTACGGCGTCCTGCTCGGCGCGGTTGGAGCAGGCGCGATCGGCGGTGCCGTCATCCTGCCGCGCTTGCGGGAGCGTCTCGATGCCGATGGCCTGCTGCTGCTCTCGGCCGTGCTCACGGCGTTGGTCATGGCCGCGCTGACGCTGTCGCCACCGCAATGGCTCGCGATCGTTATCCTGCTCGTACTCGGGATGGCCTGGATCGTGGCGCTGACGACGCTGAATGGCGTCGCGCAGGCCATTCTGCCGAACTGGGTGCGTGGACGGGCGCTTGCCGTCTATCTCACCGTGTTCAACGGCGCGATGACCGCCGGCAGCCTCGGCTGGGGCGCGGTCGCGGAAGCAGCCGGCATCCGCGGCACCTTGCTGATCGGTGCGGCCGCATTGCTCGTGGCCGGAATCGTGATGCACCGGATCAAGCTGCCCGCGGGCGAGGCCGATCTCGCGCCCTCCAATCATTGGCCGGAACCGCTCGTCGCGGCGGAGGTCGGCAATGATCGCGGCCCCGTTCTGATCCTGATCGAATACCGCGTGCCGGCTGCCGATCGGGAGGTGTTCCTGCGGGCGATCAACGAATTGTCGATCGAGCGGCGCCGCGACGGAGCCTATGGCTGGGGCATCACCGAGGACACGGCCGACCCCGAGAAGCTCGTGGAGTGGTTCATGGTCTCGTCCTGGGCCGAGCATCTGCGCCAGCATCGCCGCGTCTCGAAGGCCGATGCCGATATCCAGCAAGAAGTCAGGCGCTTCCATGCCGGGCAGGAAGGGCCGGTCGTCCGCCACTTCCTCCATGTCGATCCGCCGGCCCGTCCTGCCGATGCCCCTGCAGGAACCAAGGCCTGATGCGGTCGCGCCATTCAACCACTCACGAACAGGAGAGCCCTATGACGAAATATCTCGAAGTCCTCACCCCGCAGAATTGCCAGATCATCTTCATCGACCAGCAGCCGCAGATGGCCTTTGGCGTCCAGTCGATCGATCGACAGGTCTTGAAGAACAATGTCGTCGGCCTGGCCAAGGCCGCGAAGATCTTCGGCATTCCGACGACGATCACCACGGTCGAGACCACGAGCTTCTCCGGCCATACCTATCCCGAATTGCTGGCAGTCTTTCCGCAGAACAAGATCCTCGAGCGCACCTCGATGAACTCCTGGGACGACCAGAACGTCCGCGAGGCGCTCGCTGCCAATGGCCGCAAGAAGGTGGTCGTCTCCGGCCTCTGGACCGAGGTGTGCAACACGACCTTCGCGCTCTGCGCCATGCTGGAAGGCGATTACGAGATCTACATGGTCGCCGATGCTTCCGGCGGCACCTCGGTCGATGCGCATAAATACGCCATGGACCGCATGGTACAGGCCGGGGTCGTCCCGGTGACCTGGCAGCAGGTGCTGCTCGAATGGCAGCGCGACTGGGCCCGCCGTGACACCTATGACGCGGTCATGGGCCTCGTGAAGGAGCATTCCGGCGCTTATGGCATGGGCGTCGACTACGCCTATACGATGGTCCACGGCGCGCCGGAGCGTGTCACCCATGGCGAGCGGATCGGCCCTCGGCCGGCAAAGGCCTGAGGTTCGGGAGGTCACAGCCGGGTGCTTTCGGCCGTGACCTCCGTCCGTGCCCGGATGGATCAACGCCCCTTGTCGAGGAAGGGGCGGACCATGGCGATCGTGGCCGTGGGGTTCTCCTCCATGATCCAATGACCGGAATCGGGGATAACGCCTTCGGTCACGTCGGTCGCAGCATCCCGCATGACCACCGCCATCGTCGTGCCAAACGACTTCTCGCCGCCGAGCGCCAGAACCGGCATGGTGAGCTTGCCGCCGGCCTTCAGAAAAGCGCGGTTGTCGATCGCGTCCTGATCGAAGGCCGCGAACTGGGCAAAGCCCGAATGCATCGCGCCGGGCAATGCGTAGAGCTTGGCGTAATGCTCGCGCGACGCCTCGGTGAAGCGCGCCGGCGTTGCCGAGAACTCATTCCAGAAGCGGTCGAGATAGATGCGCTCGCGGCCGGCCACGAGCCGCTCCATGTCCGGCCCGCCGAAGCGGAAATGCCAGAGCAGCGGGTTCTTGAGGATCTCCTCCCAGGGACCGACGCCGGGTACGGGTGCGTCGATGAGAGCGAAGCGGCCGACGCGCTGCGGATACTGCGCGGCGAAGGCGAAGCCGACCATGTTGCCGATGTCATGCGTCACCAGATCGGCACGCTCGATCTTGAGCGCGTCGAGCACGCCGGCCACGTCCCCGGCCTGGGTCTTCTTGTCGAAGCCCGAGGCCGGCTTCGACGACAGGCCGAGCCCGCGCAGATCGGGCACCACCACCGTGTAGTCCCGCACCAGATCGGCCGCCATCGGTGCCCACATGTCGCCGGTCTCGCCATAGCCATGCAGCAGCAGCACCGCCGGGCCCCGCCCGCCGACACGAACATGGATGGTCGCGCCGTTGGTCGCGATCTCCTGCGTCTTGAAGGAAGCCGGAAAGTCGGAAACCTGAGCAACCGCCGGGGTCGCCATGGCAAGTGCTCCAAGTGCTAAAGCGAGCTTCAACATCTAAAATCTCCCGCCTGTCGGGAGGGCGGTCGCTGTGACCGTCGCTGTCAGCCCCGTTGGCATGACGCAGCGTAGCATTGGCCTCACGTTCGGATTAGCATCGCATCGGCGAAATTCAGGTCCGGAAAAACCGAACGATGTTGAAGCTCGACGGCATCGCAACCTTCGTCGCGATCGCGGAGGCCGGCTCCCTGAGCGAGGCGGCCCGCCGGCTGCGCCTGTCGAAATCGGTGGTGAGCGACCGCCTCGCCGAGCTGGAACGCGGCCTGGGCGCGAGCCTCCTGCATCGCAGCGCGCGCCGGCTCACGCTCACCGAGGACGGAGCCGCCTTTCTCACCCGCGCCACCCGTATCGCCCGTGATGTCGAGGAGGCTGCGGCCGATATGGCGGAGCGGCGGGGCGCCCTCGTCGGAGCGTTGCGGATTTCGGCACCGGTCACCTTCGGCCGGATGCATCTCGGCCCGGCGATCTACCCTTTTCTGGCCCGGCATCCCCGGATCGAGTTGACGCTCGACCTCGACGACCGCCGTATCGATGCCGGCTCCGACAGCTTTGATGCCGTGCTGCGCCATGGGCCGATCGCGGATTCACGCCTCGTCGCCTGGACGCTGGCGCCGAGCCGGCGGGCTCTCGTCGCGTCGCCGGACTATCTTGCGCGGCGCGGGACGCCCGGCTCATTGGCCGAGCTCGATGGGCATGACGGCATCTTCTACACGAACCGCGGCGTCGGCGACTGGCGGTTCCGCGGGCCGGAAGGCGCTATCAGCGTGCGCGGGCGCCCGGCGCTGCGGGTCAACAACGGCGACATGATGCGGGATGCCGCACTGGCGGGTCTGGGCATCGCATTGCTGCCGCTGTTCATCGCAAGCGCCGAGATCCGGAGCGGCGGTCTGCGCATCGTCGACATCGGCGTTCAGCCTGAAACCGAATTCATTCACCTGGCCCATCCCGAAGGTCGCCGCCCCTCGGCGAAGCTGCGCGCCTTCGCAGATTGCCTTCGCCGCGCCTTCGGCGATCCGCCCCCTTGGGAACGCTGAGGCGCAATCCGCAGCAGGACGGACGACAAAGCTTCTCGCCGCCGCCCCTCATGCAGCAGCGAGACCTGCGATCGGATTTTGAGGCGTCAGCGCAGGCGCAAGATCATGTGCCTCAGCAGCGCTTCCCTGCGCGGCAGGGCCGATACGAGAATGTGCTCGCGCGGCGAGTGCCACTCGTTCCCGATGACGCCCAGCCCGTCGAGCGTCGAGGTCCCGACGCTCGACGTGAAATTGCCGTCGCTGCCAAAGCTGCTGCGCGTCGCGCTCAAATCGCCCCCCAAGATCACGGCCAATTTTGCAGGCCTTCGCGAACAGGGGCCGGGAGCGATACGGTGTTTCCTGGTAGAATCTCGACGCTGATCGAGACGACACATCGATCCCGCAAGCCGGTTGGAGGAAATCATGCGCGTTGGCGTCCCCAAGGAAATCAAGGTCCATGAATATCGCGTCGGGCTGACGCCGGAAGCCGCCCGGGAATATGTTGCCGCCGGCCACGAGGTGTTGATCGAGGCAGGAGCCGGGACTGGTATCTCCGCCCCGGATGCAGCCTATGAAGCAGCCGGAGCGCGGATTGTGGGCCACGCTGCCGAGGTGTTCGCCTCGGCGGATATGATCGTCAAGGTCAAGGAACCGCAGCTGACGGAGTGGGGGCAGCTGCGTGAAGGCCAGATTCTTTTCACCTATCTGCACCTCGCCCCCGACCCGCAACAGACGGCCGGCCTGGTACAGTCCGGCGTCACCGCCATTGCCTACGAGACCGTGACAGACCGCTTTGGCGGGTTGCCACTKCTGGCGCCGATGAGCGARGTCGCCGGACGSCTSGCGRTCGAGGCCGCSGGCGTYTCSCTCAAGCGYCATGCMGGCGGGCGCGGCATCCTGATCGGCGGCGTGCCCGGCGTTCCGCCGGCCCGCATCGTCGTGATCGGCGGTGGCGTCGTCGGCACGCATGCTGCCCGCATGGCCSCCGGATTGGGCGCGGACGTCGTCATCATCGACAGATCGCTGCAAAGGCTGCGGCAGCTCGACGAGTTGTTCGGCGGTAGGGTCCGCACGCGGTTTTCGACGCTGCATGCCATCGAAGAGGAGGTGATCGCGGCCGACGTGGTCATCGGAGCGGTCCTCATCCCCGGCGCTGCGGCACCGCGATTGGTGTCACGCACGCAGCTCTCGCAGATGAAGCGCGGGGCGGTTCTCGTCGATGTCGCGATCGACCAGGGCGGGTGCTTCGAAACCTCGCGGCCGACGACACATGCCGACCCGACCTTCGAGGTCGACGGCGTGATCCACTATTGYGTCGCAAACATGCCTGGAGCCGTCCCGCTGACCTCCAGCTACGCCTTGAACAATGCCACGCTCCCGTTTGGACTGGCGCTCGCCGCGAAGGGCCTCGACGCCATTCGCAGCGATCCCCATCTCGCGGCCGGCCTGAACGTCCACCGCGGCCAGATCACGAACGAACCGGTCGCCGCCAGCCTTCGATCGCCCTGCGTATCGGTGGAGAAGGCCCTGGCCGCATAAGGCGGTGGCTCCCGGCAGTTTTTCCCTGGACGGTTTGCCGGGAGCTGCCGAGTTGCTCCTGACGTGGAAGCCATCTGCCGCGAAAGCCTGAGATCGCGGTCCGACTACGGCGTGTTTGGGCGGGTGACGCTCACGTCGTGGCGTGGGGAAGCGCGGTCATCGCGTGCAGGTGCAGCCGCATCTTGATGTCCTGGTTGTGATTGCCGAAGCCGCGGCCGAAGATGTTGACGCCGCCGGGCCTGCCCTCCCTTTCGTCGATGCCGACACGCATCTTGATCGAGTGGTGCCGGTCGAGGTCGAGCTCCTCGATCGTGACATCGCTGAGTCTGCGCTCGCCGAGGAAGGTGCCTTCGGCCGTGATGCGCCAGGTCGTCAGAATGCCGTATTGCGATCCCTCAAGCTTCCACCAGTGCGGCGTGTAGGCGCCGCGGCGGTCCCCATAATCGCCGGGGCATGTCCAGGTTCCGATCTTGCGCTCGTTGACCCACAGGCTGATGTCCGAGGGCCAGTCGGAATTGGTCCCCGGCACTTCCGACGACATCTCCATCTCGAATTCGAGGGCTTCGACCTTGCGGTTGAGAACCTTCGCGTTGTTCGGGAATTTGTATTCGACATAGCCGCGACCGAACCAGATCAGCGCCGCCTGTACGCGGCGCGGATCGAGAAACAGTTCGGGCACGTCGAGCACCCCTAGAATGCGCTCGGTCGAGCACAGACCGCAGGGGGCGGAGACGTCCGAATTCGTATACAGCCCGAGCGGCATCTCGACCTCGACGACATTGTTCTCGCGGCTGGGATCGTCGGGGTCGAGATTGACGACGATCTCGGTATAGCGGGCGGCGCAGACCTTCTGCTGGCCCTTGGTGGCCTTGCCGAGCGAGGTCGAGATCAGCTCGGCCTCCTCCAGCACCTGGACGTTGGTCACGATCGTCGATTGCGGCAGACCGAGGATCTCCGCAATCTGATTGATGTTCTTCGGGCCCTGCCGGTTGAGCAGCCTCAGGATGCGCAGCCTGACCGGAGAGGCCAGGCCGCGCAGCACCTGATACTGCCGGTCGGCGTTGACGACGAGGAAGCCCCGGTCGCGCGGCTTGGTCGCGCCCGACGTGTCGCCGCGATTGCCGCGGCGGCCGCGCTGGTGTCGTGGCGGGCTCTCGTCCATCGTCGCGGGCTTCTGTCAGCTGTCCAGCCTGATCACATTCCACGAAGCCGGCTGCAAGGCCAGGGTGATGCTGTCCGGCTTCGTCGAGACCTTCTTCAATGTCGCCGGCTTGACCTTGAGCGGTTCCTCCTTGCTGTTGACCGCCTTCAGGTCGGCATGGCGCAGTTCCGTCGCCTCCGTGACCGTGAGCTTGCCGAAGCCGCGCGCATCGACGGTGACCTCGACGCCCTGTTCAAGGTCGCGATTGAGCAGGAAGAGCGAGACGCCCTTGTCGTCGCAGACCACGGACGCCTTCAGATAGGGCGCGTCGATCGGATAGAAGAGATCCTGCTTGCCCCTGGGGTCGAAATAGGAGGCCTCGTAGCTTTCGGATTTGACAATCGCCTTGAGCACGGTCCCGCGTCCCAGCCGGCTCATCTGCGCGAAGGGCCAGAAGATGGTCTGGCGCCAGGCCGGACCGCCGGTCTCGGTCATGATCGGCGCGATGACGTTGACGAGCTGTGCGAGGCAGGCGGTCTTCACGCGATCGGCGTGATTGAGAAGCGAGATGCAGGCGCCGCCGAAGACCAGGGCGTCCTCCATGGAGTAGATTTCCTCGAGGATCGGCGGCGCCACCGGCCATCCTTCCTTGACGCGGTCGGCCCGCACGCGCCGCGTCCGGTACCACACATTCCATTCGTCGAAGCTCAGCATGATACGCTTGTCGGAGCGACGGCGTGCCGCCACGGCGTCGGAGATCGCGACGACCTCCTCGATGAACTGGTCCATCAGGTCGGGGCTGGCGAGGAAGGCCTTGGTGTCGCCGGCGTAGTTGTTGAAGTAGGTGTGCAGCGAGATGAATTCGACCTGGTCGAAGGTGTGCTCCAGCACCTCGTCCTCCCAGCGGCCATAGGTCGGCATGTTGCGGCCGGAGGAGCCGCAGGCGGCGAGCTCGATCGACGGGTCGATCCAGCGCATCATCTTCGCCGCCTCATAGGCGACACGCCCGTATTCCGTCGCGGTCTTGTGCTCCATCTGCCAGGGGCCGTCGACCTCGTTGCCGAGGCACCAGAACTTGATGTCATGCGGCTTCTTCCAGCCATGCTTGATGCGAAGATCCGACCAGGCCGTGCCGCCGGGATGGTTGCAGTATTCGACGAGGTTGCGCGCCGCGTCACCGTCGCGCGTGCCGAGATTGACGGCGAGCATGGGCTCGATCTTCGCCGCCCGGCACCAGTCCACGAATTCGTTGGTGCCGAAGCTGTTCGGCTCGGTGGTGAACCAGGCGAGGTCGAGCCTGGCGGGGCGGTCCTTGATCGGGCCGACGCCATCCTCCCAATTATAGCCGGAGACGAAATTTCCGCCCGGATAGCGCATGATCGTCGGGCCGAGCTCCTTGACGAGTTCGAGCACGTCCTTGCGGAAGCCACGCTTGTTGGCGGTGGGGTGGCCGGGCTCGTAGATGCCGCCATAGACGCAGCGACCGAGATGCTCGACGAAGGCGCCGAAGAGCCTCGGATCGGTGTCGCCGATGGCGAAGGCGCGGTCGAAGGTGATGCTGGCTTGTCTCATGACCTGTCTCCGGATGTTTCAACCGCTTTGCGTGGATGGGTGGCACGGAAGGCTCCGGCGCTGTCGGGCGTGAGCACGGCGTCGCGGAGTTGGCGGGAATAGGGATGCGTGGGTGCCGAGAGCACGGCACGAGCCGGTCCCTGCTCGACCACGACGCCCTTCTGCATGATGATCAGCCGGTCGCTGATGTAGTAGGCGGTGGCGAGATCGTGGGTGATGTAGACGATCGACAGGCCGAGCTCGTCGCGCAGCCGGCCGAACAGGTTGACGATCGACATGCGCAGAGATGCGTCCACCATCGAGACAGGCTCGTCGGCGACGATCAGCCTGGGCTTCGCGACGAGGGCACGCGCGATGGCGACGCGCTGCAGCTGGCCGCCGGAGAGCTCGTGCGGAAACCGCCCCGCGATTTCCGGGAGCGACAATCCGACCTGCCGCAACGCCTCGTCGACCGGTTCCTCGACGGCGCCTTTGCCGGYCGCGCCGCCGAAGCGCTCCGCCGTCATGAACAGATAGCGGTCGAGCTGCTTCAGCGGATTGAACGCCTCGAACGGGTTCTGGAAGATCGGCTGGACCTCGGCCATGAAGGCGCGCCGCTCATAGGCCGCGACGTCGCGGCCCCCGAGCCTGATCAGGCCGGAGCTGGGCGCATGGATGCCGAGGACCATCCGCGCCAGGGTCGACTTGCCCGAGCCCGACTCGCCGATCACGGTGAAGATCTCGGGCTTGTCCGCCGCGAGGGCGAAGCTCACCTCCTTCACGGCCTCGACGCGGCGCGTCGAGAACAGCCCCCCGCGCGAGAAGCTCTTGCTGACCCGGTCGAGTTCGAGCAGCGCGCTCATGCCGCCGCCCCCTCGTTGACCGCATGGCAGGCGACGCGATGGCCGGGAAGGCTCTCGATCATGGCGGGCACGGTGGTTGCACAGATCGGCATGGCCAGCGGGCAGCGCGGATGGAAGCGGCAGCCGGGCGGAGGCGCCGCCAGATTGGGCGGGGATCCTTCGAGGCCGTCGCGCTGCTGCGTGTCACCGATGCGCGGCAGGCTCGCGATCAGGTGGCGCGTATAGGGATGCAGCGGCCGCGAGAAGATCTCGGGCGTCTCGCCATCCTCGACGAGGCGCCCCGCATACATGATGCCGAGCCGGTCGGTCAGGGCGGCGTGGACACCCATGTCATGGGTGATGAACAGCACGCTCGAGCCCATCTCGCACTGGATCGCGCGGATCATCGCCAGCACGTCTTTCTGCACGACCACATCGAGGGCCGTGGTCGGTTCGTCGGCGATGATGAAATCCGGCTTGCAGATCGTCGCGAGCGCGATGGTCACACGCTGGCGCATGCCGCCGGACAGCTCGTGCGGATAGGCGGCGAGCACCGACGGGTCGAGCTTGACGCGCTCCAGATGCGCTTCGGCCCGCGCGTCGAATTCGGCCTTGCTGCCGCCGAGATGGCGCCAGGCGAAGTCGCGAAAACTGTGCCTGACCCGCCTGAGCGGGTTCAGCACGTTCATCGAGCCCTGCATGATGTAGGACAGGTGCCGCCAGCGGATGGCGCGCACCACATCCGGCGGCGCCCGGCCGATCGCGTCCCAGCCCGGCAGGAAGGAAAAGCGGGCCGAACCACCGACCATTTCGAGCGGCGGCTTCAGCAGCCCCGCGATCGTCTTGACCAGAGTCGTCTTGCCGGAGCTGGATTCCCCCGCGAGCCCGTAGATCTCGTTGCGGTTCACCGCGAAGGTGACGCCGTCCACCGCCCTCACCTCGCGGTTGACGCCGAAATAATGGCTGCGGAAATGCGCCTGGAGGTCGCGAACCTCGAGCACCGGCCCCGCATCGTCCCCGCCGCTCATCGGCTGCCTCCCATCCGGGCGAGACGGCTGCGCGGGTCGATATATTCGTTCATCGAGACCGCCAGCAGGAACAGGCCGACGAAGGTCATCACCACCAGCGCGACCGGAAAGGCGATCCACCACCAGATGCCGGCCACGAGAGCGGTATGCTGGTTGGCCCAGTAGATCATCCCGCCGATGGTCGGTGTGTTGATGTCGGTGAAGCCCAGCACGGCGAGGGTGACCTCGATGCCGATCGACCAGTTCATGTTGTTCATCGTGGTGGAGAAGACGATCGGCAGCACATAGGGCAGGTGCTCGCGCGCCAGGATCTCGTGCGTCTTCATCCCCGAGAAGATGCTCGTCTGCGTGAACTCGCGCGTCTTCAGGGAAAGCGCGACCGAGCGGATCAGGCGGGCGTCATAGGCCCAGCCGAGGCAGGCCATGATGGTGGCGAGCAGCGGCGTCGACATCGAGTCGCGCAGCACGAAGTAGAACAGGATCAGGATCGGGAAGAGCGGGATGATGATGAAGGTGTCGTTGATCGACATCAGCACCCGGTCGATCCAGCCGCCGCAGTAGCCGGCGAGCAGCCCGACGACGAGCGCGATCACCCGCGACAGCGCCGCGACCATGATGCCGAAGGAGAGCGTGTTGCGGATCGCCGCCGTGAGCTGCCAGAACACGTCCTGCCCGCGCGAGGTCGTTCCGAGCCAATAGGCGGTGGAGGGCGGCAGGTCGGGCGGCACGACATAGACGTCGCCCGCCGGATAGGGCGAGACGAGGGACAGCGCCGCCATCATCGCCACGATGCCGACGAGCACGAGCCCGATCCGGAATTCGAGGTTGTAGCGGATCAGGTCCCGCAGGATGGCCAGCATCAGCGCAGCTCCACGCGCGGGTCGATCAGCGGGTAGAGCAGATCGATCACCAGGACCCCGACCGAGACGGCGATGATCGAGACGGTGGTGACGCCGAGCACCAGCCCGTAGTCGCCGGCATAGACCGCATCGACAAGGAGGGTCCCGACGCCGGGATAGCCAAAGACCTTCTCGGTGATCACCGCGCCGTTGAAGATGCCGCCGAGCGACATGGCGAGCCCGGTCACCTGCGGCGCCAGCGCATTGCGCATGACGTAGGAGCCGAGCACCCTGCGGCTGTCGAGCCCGGCGATCTCGGCATAGACGACATAGTCCTCGGTCACGATGTTCGAAACGAGCGAGCGCATGCCGAGGAACCAGCTGCCGAGCCCGATCAGGATCAGCGAGAGCGCCGGCAGGACCGAGTGCCGGGCGACGCTCGAAACGAAGGACCAGTTCCAGCCCTGCTGTAGGTTCATCGCCGCCCCGCCGGTGATCGGCAGCACCGGCCAGAGGAAGCCGAAGACGATGAGCAGCAGAAGCGCGACGATGTAGTAGGGGATCGGATGGACGCCCATGGCGACGACGCCCATCAGCTTCAGCGTGCGGTTGCGCTGGTAGTAGCCGGCGAGCCCGCCGAGCCAATTGCCCAGCACCCAGGTGATCAGCGTCGAGACGATCAGCAGACCCGCCGTCCAGGGCAGCGCGCGACCGATCAGGGTCGAGACGGGGGTCGGGAAGGCGGAGAGAGAGGGGCCGAAATCGCCGCGCAGGACCCGGCTCCAGAAGGTGAGGTATTGCTCGGCCAGCGTGCCCTTGAGCCCGTAAAGCTCCTGCAGCGAGGCGCGCATCGCCGCAATCGCCTCGGGCGCGGTGCTGCCGAAGGAGGTCACGGCCGAGATCGACTGCTCGACCGGGTCGATCGGCGAGGCATGGGTGATCACGAAGGCCAGGTTGACCCCGATGAAAACCACGACGGCGAACTGGGCCAGACGTTTCGCGAGATAGGCGGGGTAGGCGCTCATGCGATCCCGAAAGCTCCACCGGTCCGTGCGACGCAGACGTCACCGGCTGGCGATTGTCCTGGGAGGAAGGCGGGCCGCCCGGCGAGGCGGCCCGGGTTTCTCAGTTGGCCGGCTTCAAGCGCACGAACATGTAGCGGGAGTTGCCCCAGTTCGTGACCGGGTTCGCGTAGGGATCGTCGGCGGTCGGGTAGCCCTTCCAATAGGTCTGATCCATCGCGGTGAAGACGTTGTAGGCCATCAAGGGAATGATCGGCATCTCGCGGGTCATCAGCTTGACGTAGTCGCGACCGAGCTCGACGCCCCTGGGATCGTCGAAGTCGATCTTGCGGATATCCTCGATGATCTTGTCGAGTTCCGGATGGCTCCAGCGCTGCCAGTTGCGCAGCGGCTGCGGCTGGCCGGGCGGGGCGACGAACTGCGAATGCCAGCTGTCCATGAAATAGGACAGGTCCTGATGGCCGCCCCAGGTCTCGACGCTCCAGCCGATGAAGGCGTCGAAATCGCCGGYCGCGCGCCGCGTCAGCAGCGTGCCCTGCGCGACGTCGATGCGCGCATCGACGCCGGCCTGCTTCCATTGCTGCACGATCATCGTGCCCGCCCGCGTCATGACCGGCCGAAGATCGCCCTCGACCATGAGCCTGACCACAAACGGCTTGCCGTCAGGCGTCAGCCACTGGTTGCCCTGCTTGCGGAAGCCGGCCCGCGTCAGCAATTCGCCGGCGGCGGCGACATTGGTCTTCCACCAGCCGAGGCCGAAGGATTTGTCGATCACCGCCGGATCGGAGGGGATCTGGTCGCCCATGGACGGACGCAGCATGTCGGCGATCTGCTTGCCGACCGTCGGGTCGTAGGGCTTGATCTTGCTCTTGCCGGTATCGATCTCGAAATCCTTGAGCCAGGCCTCCATCGGCTTGTGATAGGCCTCCGGATGAATACCGGTCGGCGGCACGGCGATCGCGGAGATGGTCGCGGCGCCGCGATAGGCGGCCATGGTCACGGCCTTGACGTCGATCATCAGCGCCAGCGCCCAGCGCACGTCGCGGTTCTTCAGCTGCTCGTGCTGGGTGTTGAAGATCACCGCCGGCAAGGTCGGGTCCGGATGGCCATAGGGGAAGCCCTTGAACCAGGCGCGGGTGCCCTTGTCCTGCTTTGCCAGCGTGAACATGCCCTCCGGGGCGATGTCGTGAATGACGTCGAGCTCATGATTGAGCTGCGCGATGACGCGCTTGTCCGGCGGCCCCGGGTCGATATAGGCGAGATATTTCGGTCCCGGCTTGCCGTGCCGGCCGAGCGAGCTGCGCTGCCAGTCCTCGCGCAGCTGCCAGATGTACCATTTGCCGTCGGGGTCGAAGGAGTGGAGCGTATAGGCCCCGAGCGAGACGGGCTTGTTAAAGTCGAACTTCGCGGGATCTTCGACCTTCTCAAAGACGTGCTTGGGCAGGATCCAGATCGCCCCCCAGCGCACGGTGAAATTGGTGTGGAAGCGCGAGTTGGACTTCTTGAGCTTGAAGATGACCGTCTCGGCGTCAGGCGTGTCGACGGAGGCGACGTTATTGGCGAGCACCGCCGAGAAGCGCATGTTCGGGTTCTTGATCTGGATATCGACCGTTGCCTTCACATCCGCGGAGGTGAATTCGACGCCGTCACTCCAGAACAGGCCGCGTCGCAGCTTGACCCGCATCTCGGTGAAGTCGGCATTGTAGACCGGCTTCTCGGCGGCCAGCGAATTGTCCCAGGCGCCGTCGAGACCCTTTTCGGGATCGATGTACCAGAGCGTGTCGAGAGCCGCCTGCTGCAGCCCGTTCGACTGGCTGCCGGCGTTGATCGCCCAGATGTTGAACCAGCCCGCGTTCTTAATCGTCCCTTCCGGATTCTCGAGAATCAGGAGCTCCTTGCGGGGGATGCTCTGCGGAACGCCCTGGGCCGCCGACGGCGTCGGTAAGAACGGTATTGCGGGTGCAAGGAGCGCGGCCGCAAGCAGCCACGCGCGCAGACGCGTCATCGTCACCTCCCTAAAGACGGGGCGTTGTTCGCCCTTCGATGACGCGAGCTTAGGCGGTGCCCAAAAGGGGAGCAACGATGGATATGGTCTATATCAGAAGGTTAGATATGAATGACGTAAGACATTGAAAATATGACCTATAATGCATCTTTCGAGCGCCCCGCCACATCCGGCCGCGCCGCTTGCCATGCCGTGAAGATCGCCCGGGCTGATGCGTCGGCGATCCGGCGCGACCGCGAACGATATGCAGGGCTCTGGCCGCCCTATCGCGCCCGGATGGAGGAGAAAGGTCCGCCCTGATCGGTGTCCGGGGTCCGCCCGAATCCGGGACAAGCCCATAGCGCCCGAGCACCGCCATCGCCGCTGGATCGCTCCCCCAGAGATTTCAAGCGATTTGCGATTTCCAGAGAGATTTGAGCTGCGAAAAATTCAGAACTTACTGTTTTCGATCGGCGCCGGCCGCAGCTTTAGCGCGAAGTATCGCGCATAATTTCTACATAATTGAAGATATTCGCCATCGTCATTGAAAATAAAATATCACGAATTATTTCTTTAAAGTATGATATTATGTTCTACGGAAAGATTTTCTTCCGTAGAACGGAACAAAATATCATGAAGATTCCTTCACAAACCAAGCCTGCCATCTGGGGTGCCGTTGGTGGCGCGATCGCCCTGGCCGTAGTCGGATTCTCCTGGGGCGGCTGGTCGACAGCCGCGTCGAGCGAGCGCTTGGCGAAGCTCAGAGCCGAGAACGCCGTTGTCGCCGCCTTGTCTCCGATCTGCGTGAGCAACTTCCAAAATCAGCCAAACGCGGATGCCGCGCTCTCCGAGCTGAAGAAGATCAGCTCGTGGAGCCAGGGCGATTTCATCGCCAAGGGTGGCTGGGCCACGATGATCGGCAGCACATCGCCCGACTCGGCGGTCGCCAAGGCCTGTGCCGAAAGGCTCGGCATGCCGAAGACTTGAGGCGATCGCAGCGACCGTTCCGCGCGCAGTGCGACATCGGTCGAGCGGTCGCGACGCTTTCGGGACAGCGCGCCGGGGGCGTGTGCTGAAGCCGCGCGTGCCTTTGCCTGGTTTCCGGGGCGATAGCGATCTCGCATTATCGCTGGTCGACCTCGATGCCGGCGCCTGCCGCGACCGCCTGCATCGCGATCGGTCAAATGAGAACAGCGGCGGCGAATCCGTGGTATCCTGTCTGATCAGTCTCGCCGAGATTCGCCAGTTTGCCCGCGTCGGCGGGGATCGGCCGAAACTGGCGCCGCTTCGGGTCTTGCACRCCTGAGCCTTCGGCGATCTTGCACAAACAGATCGGCGGACATCTTGTCCCAGCCCAGTTTCCCGAACAGGCAGGCCTTGTACCTGCACCCCGATCCGTCGAGGGTCGTCGTGCGCCGGTATCGCCGCGCTGCTGGATGCGATGGACGTTTGCGACGCGCGCCTGGATACCCGCCGCGAAGACGCACGGCGTCCCGCCGGGCAACTTGCCCTCGAAAGTGAAAAACCATGACCGAACGGATCATCAAGGTTGGCGATATCGTGAACCTCTCATTCGGCTTCGCCGACCGGTCGGGAGAGGGAGATTATGAGGTCTTTCGCGTGATGCCCGTACGCGAGAGCGGAGAGCGCCAGTATCGCGTCAGAGGCGCTGACGGACATGAGAGGGCGATCGGTCACGACCAGATCGTCCTTTCGACAACGAAATCGCCGGCATCCGGCTCCCGGTGACGATCATGGGTTCGCTGGCATCAGCGACCGGACAGAAGGGGCGGCCGCAGCCGCCTATCAGGAGAAAGCAGATGACCGAACATTCGAAATCCCGCACCCAGGCGGAAGCCGCATYCCTCAAGACGCAGACACAAGCCCTGTCGCGCAATCGCATCCTGTCGGAAGCCGAAGGCGTCAATCAGGCCCGCGACGCCAATACGGCCAGGCTGAAGGAACAGCGGCTCCAGAAGGAAGCCCTCGACCGCGCGACCGCGGCAGCAACGCCGAAGGCCAGCAAGCGCCCGAAATGACAGCCAAGGCCGTCGCGGTCGCAAGCAACGAACCGAAGGAATCTGTCTTGGATATCGACGTGACGTCTAAACCCGGCGAGGCGGCGTGGCTGCTGACCGATCTGCTCGGCCGGGAGATGGGGCAGGTTGTGGAAGAAAGCCCAGGCGCGTTTCGGATCCAGCCCGCCGGTCATGCGGTGCAGACGATGGCGAGCATGAAGCTCGAACCCTATCGGACACTGGATGAGGCGCTTGCCGAGATCGAACGCTTCACCCGTGGAACTTGTAGGCGCGCGCAACCCGGCGATCGTGACGAGGAGCCGGCATCGTGACGAAGCGCCCCGCGATCGGCACGTCGGAGAGCGCTTCGTCGATATGCCGCCCTGCAACGGCGCGCGCTTTCAGTTGCTGGCTCTTGCGGGTGACATTCTTGGGCGAATCCAGCGGAAGCGACCGATCCATGTCGTGAACCGGGGCGTGTGTCGCAGCGTGTGTCTGGCCGTCCTGGGATTTGATCGCATCGGTCATCAAGGACGAACGGCCCGCGCTGTTCTTTGTTCCTCGTCGAGGCCCGCTCTCGAGTTCAAGTCGGACAGTCCTGCATGTCAAATGACAGGGACATCGATCTGGCCGCGTGGCACGTACATGGCATAAACTGGGAATGCCCCGCCAAGCGGAGCGAGAGCGGGGATGTTTTGACGACGCCGGAACTGCGAGACGCACGCTTCATGCGCAGCCTGCTGGCGGCGTCCGACGACTGCATCAAGGTCATCGATCTTGCCGGTGGGCTGTCCTTCATGAGCGAGGGCGGCCAGCGCATCATGGAGGTCAGCGACTTCAACGCGATCAAGGGATGTCCCTGGCCTGATTTCTGGACCGATGAGGGCAACGCAGACGCCAAATTCGCGCTCGAGGAAGCGCGGGCCGGCCGCAGCTATCGCTTCCAGGGCATCGCCAATACGTTTGCCGGAAATCCTCGCTTCTGGGATGTCCAGGTCGGCCCGATCATCGGTCCGGACGGCAAGCCCGAGGCGATCCTGTCGGTGTCGCGCGACATCACGGCGATCAAGGAAGCCGAGCAACGGCAACGCCTGCTTGCGCTCGAGCTGAAGCACCGGATGAAGAACACGGTCGCCATGATCCAGGCGATCGCCAATCAGACGATCCGTGGCGGCGCCGAGATTGACGCCGTCAAGGACGCCTTCACCGCGCGGCTCAACACCATGGCCTCGGCGCAGGACATCCTGACACAGACCGCCTGGGCAAGGGCGAGCTTGAAGTATCTCGTCGCAGAATCGTTGAAGGGGCATGGCGACCTGTCGCGCTTCCGGATCGAAGGTCCGGCCGTCGAGCTCTCGTCGAAGACCGCCCTGGCGATGGCGCTTGCGCTCCACGAACTGGCGACCAACGCCACGAAATATGGCGCGCTCAGCCAGGACGACGGACGCATCGACGTGACGTGGTCGGTCCTGGAGGGCGAGTTCAATTTCGAGTGGCGCGAGAGCGGCGGCCCTCCCGTCGAGCCGCCCAGCCGCCGTGGCTTCGGATCGCGGATGATCGAACGGGCCTTGGCCGGATATTTCAGCGGGACCGCCGGGATGGACTATCAGCCGGCCGGCGTGGTCTTTTCGCTCCGTGGGCCCATCGAAGCCCTCACCGCCGACTGATCAAGCCGCTTCCCGGAAGGCTTCGATCACCTCGGCCGGCCGGTACGGCTTCCTGAGATAGCGGACATTCGCCGGCAGATCGCCTTCACGGGGCTGGACGCGTCCGCTCGTCACCACGACGAGGACCGGCGGCCAGCCCAGGCGCACGGCATGCGCCAGCTTCATGCCGTCCATGGAGCCCGGCATTTCGATATCCGTGAACACCACCGCGATGTCGCGGCGGGCCTTCAGGATGGCGATGGCTTCGTCGGCATGAGCAGCCTCGATCACCTCGAATCCGGCTTCCGCGATGAAGTCCGCTGCGTCCATCCGGAGCAGCGGCTCATCTTCGACGATCAGGACAACCAGCTTCGACATCATGTTCTTTCGGATGCGTCTCTCAAGCCAACTGCCCGCGGCAGCTCTTGTTGCCTCGCATTGAAAAGAATTGCGTCCGTTGTCCTGATCGCCGCATGAAAGCCGGCGGGGTTTCGATGAAGCCGAGCGCTTCCTGCCCGCCTCGCCTCAGCCGCGGTGCTGCCAGCCTGTCAGCTTGCTCCACGCGGGTTGAGAACGTCCCTCAGCCGATCCCCAACAAGGTTGATCGCGATGACGGTGAACAGCAGAGCGAGGCCCGGATAGAAGCTGATCCAGAACTTGCCGGAGAGCATGTACTGGTAGCCATTGGCGATCAGCATGCCGAGGCTCGGCTCGGTGACCGGGACCCCGAGCCCCAGGAAGGACAGCGTCGCTTCGAGCGCAATGGCGCGGGCCACCTGGACGGTCGCGATCACCATCAGCGGCGTCAGGCAATTCGGTAGCAGGTGCCGCAGCAGGATGCGCCAGGGCGAGGCGCCCATCGCCCTGGCCGCCTCGATATATTCCTTGCGGCTCTCGATCAGCGCGCTGGCCCGGGCCGTGCGCGCATAGGCAGCCCATTCGACGATGACGAGCGCGAGCACGACGTTGAGCACGCCCTTGCCGAGAAAGGCGAGGATCATCAAGGCGATCAGGATCGCCGGAAAGGAGAGCTGCAGGTCGACCAGGCGCATCAAGGCGCTCTCGATCCGCCCGCCGGCATAGGCAGCAAAGAGGCCCAGCAGGGCGCCGACCGCGGCCGCGACCACGGCGGAGGTCACGCCCACGAACAGCGAGATGCGCAGGCCATAGAGAATGGCCGAGAGCATGTCGCGCCCCTGGTCGTCGGTGCCCAGCCAGAACGTCATGCCGCCCGCCGAGGTCGAGCCGGGCGGCATGCGTCCGTCCAGGATGTCGAGCTGAGTCAGGTCGTAGGGGTTCTGCGGCGCGATCCAGGCAGCGAGGAGCGCGAGCAGGACGACGACCGCCAGCAGCGTCAGGCCGACCACGGCGGTGCGCGAGGCGGTGAAGGCGCGTGCGAATCGATTGAAGCCCGAGGCGCGCGGCGGGACGACTTGATCGAACGAGGCCGGCGCGCTCATCGGCTCGTCCTCACGCGCGGGTCGAGCACCGCGTAGAGGCAATCGACCAGGAGGTTGATGGCGACGAAGAGCAGGACGATGATCATCAGATAAGCGACAATCATCGGCCGATCCAGGACATGAATGCTGTCGATGATCAGCTTGCCCATGCCCGGCCAGGAGAAGATCGTCTCGGTGACGACGGAAAAGGCGATCACCGAKCCRAATTCSAGCCCGACGATGGTGACGACCGGGATCATGATGTTCTTCAGCAGATGCCTGCTCACGACCGCGCGCTCGGAAAGTCCCTTGGCGCGGGCGGTGCGGATGTAGTCCTGCGGGATGATCTCGCGCGCCTCGGCGCGGACGAGGCGCATCACCAGCGAGGTCTTGAACAGCGCCAGATTCAGCGCCGGCAAGATCATGTGCTGCAGCCCGTCCAGCGTCAGGAACGACCATTGGATGCCGAGGAGCGCGCGCGTCTCGCCGCGCCCGCCGGAGGGCAACCAGCCGAGCTGCACGGCAAAGACCATGATGAGCAGCAGCCCCACCCAGAACCCCGGCAGCGAGAAGCCGAGGATCGAGCCGGTCATGATCGCCTTGGAGACCGGCGAATGCGGTTTCACCCCGGCGAACAAGCCGAGCGGGATGCCGATCACGATCGCCAGCAACATCGCCGCGACCGCCAGTTCGAGCGTCGCCGGCATGCGCTGAAGAATGATCTGCAGGGCAGGCTCGTTATAGACGAAGCTGCGCCCGAGATCGCCGTGGATCGCGCCGTTCAGGAAGGAGAGATATTGGACCCAGAGCGGCCGATCGAGGCCGAAGGCGGCAATGGTGCGCAGCCTCTCGCCCTGGTCGGCATCTTGTGAGATCAGCGTCTCGACCGGATCGCCGAKCACGYTGAYGCCGAYGAAGACGATCACCGTCATGGCGAKCACCACGAAGATCGCCTGCAGCAGGCGCCGCAGCAGCCAGGCGCTCATGATCTGCGCTCGCCCATCTCACGCGCCTCGGTGGTGCTGCCATTCATCTGATTTCGCGCCGTCCGCTCATCTGCAGGCTGGGGCCGCTATTTGCCGATCCGATGCCCGGAGCGCTCGAGATCGAAAGCGGCCTCGGTGCTGCGGCTGAGATCGCTCTTCTTGATCCGCTGCGTCGGCGTCTTCGGGAACTCGTCGATCCTCTCGATATAGCGCGGAATCTGGAAATACGGCATCCGCCCCTCGCACCAGCGGATCAACGCCAGCGGATCGGGGCTGCGTCCGCCGGCCGCGCGGATGAACAGCTTGAGATCGTCGTCGCCGAGTTCGCTCGGCACGCCGATCAGCGCGCATTCTTCAATGTCGTCATGGGTGAGGATGATGCGCTCGACCTCCCAGGCCGAGATGTTGACGCCGCGCCGGCGCACGCTGTCCTTCTTGCGGCCGGCATAGAACAGGAAGCCGTCCTCGTCGCTCCGGGCGAGGTCGCCGGTCGAGAACCAGCCGTCCCTGACCAGCGCGGCGCTCGCCTCCTCCATCCGGAAATAGCCCTTGAAGGCGAGCTCGGCCTCGCGCGGCCTGACGACGATCTCGCCCGCTTCGCCAACAGGCACCTCCTGCCCGTCCTCGCCGAGCAGCTTCACATCGTAGAACGGCAGGGCGCGCCCGCAAGAACCGAGCCGGCCTTCCGGATTGATCGTGACGAAGGTCGTCATTTCCGAGAGCCCGTAACCCTCGCGCAACACGACGCCAAAGCGTTCCTCGAAGGCCCGCCAGACATCGATCGGGCAGCCGCCACCCCAGGCCATGCGGACCTTGTGCTGCCGGTCGAGGGGACTTTCCGGCTGCTTCAGGAGCAGCGGCAGGACGCCGCCGAGATAGTGGATATGCGTGACGTCGTAGCGCCGGACCTGGTCCCAGAACTGCGAGGCACTGAACTTCTCGACCATGGCGAGCGTGATCGGCTCCATCAGCGCCGCGATCAGCACGGCGACGCCGGCCCCATGATGCAACGGCTCCCAGAGCAGGAAGACGTCTCCGGCCCTGGCGCCGGTCAGCGCCAGCGTCCCCATCGGCCCCGCACGCAGGCTGCGGTCGCTCTTCAGCACGCCCTTCGGTTCGCCGGTGGTGCCGGAACTCGGCGTGATCGCGATGATGTCGTCGGCCAACACATCGACGGGCGGCCGGCCAGGCGAAGCGGCATCGATCAACCGGGAAAACTCTCCCGGACCGTCGCCCCCGCGCCAGACCAGCTTGAGCTCCGGCAGCCGCGCGGTGATCGGCGCGAGCAGCTCGGCATGGCTGCGATCGGCGATGAGCGCATGCGGCGCGAAGCGATCGAAGACGAAGTCGAGCGAGGCGCCCTTGAGATGGACATTGACGGGGATGCGGACCAGTCCCGCCTTCGCCAGCGCGAAGATGGTGACGATGTGATCGGGATGGCTCGGCAGCATCACGGCGACACGGTCGCCCTTGCGCAATCCCGTCGCCAGCAACGCGTTCGCCAGCCGGTTGATCCGGCCATCGAGTTCGCCGACGGACCAGTCGCGCTCCCCGAAGCGGCAATAGACATGTGCGGGATCCGCGGCAGCCCGCCTGTCCCAGAGCTGCCCGATCGTAACGGCGTCGGTCTGCATGTCGTATCCCGGAATGCTCGCCCGGTCGACGCGCATATGTCGGCCAAGGCAGTATCGAATTGCAATAACAGTGATTGAATATTGATATTATGTTCGGATATGTGTCAAGCCAGGGCGAGCGAGACACGGAGGCTGATTTGTCCGACATCGAACTGGAACGCCACGGCGCGGTCGCGATCGTCGCGATCAATCGTCCGGCCAAGCGCAACGCGCTCAGCGGCGAGGCCTGGCGCGAACTGGGTGGCGCGTTCACGCAACTTCATGCCGACGATGCGCTGCGTGCCATCATTCTCACCGGCCGTGGCGGCGCATTCTGCGCCGGCGACGAGATTGGCGCCTTCGCCGCCGTGCGCGACGATCCTCCGGCGCGCCAGGTCTATTGGGACGGCATCATGGCTTGCTACGCGGCGGTGTCGGCGGCACGCGTACCTGTGATCGCGGCCGTCAGTGGACCCTGCGTCGGCGGCGGCTGCACCCTGGCGCTGCGCGCGGATTTCCGGATCGCCGACGCGACCGCGCGTTTCGGCGTGCCCCCGGCAAAGCTAGGCCTGGTCTATCCAGCCGACAGCACGCAGCTCCTCGCCGCGACGGCCGGCCTCTCGATGGCGCGGCATATGCTCTACACCGGCGCTCTGATCGGGGCCGAGGCGGCGCTGTCCTGCGGGCTCGTGTCGGACGTCGTCGAGGACGATGTCGTCGAGGCGGCGCTGCGCTTCGCCCGGCCGATACTCGCCAATGCTCCACTGTCGATCCGGGCCGCCAAGCTCGCCTGCGACGCGATTCAGCTGGGCCGCCTCGCCGATGTTGCAGCCAATGTCGCGGCGCTGTCGGACACCGCCGATCGCAGCGAGGACTATCGCGAAGGCACGCGCGCCTTCGCCGAGAAGCGCAAGCCGGTCTTCACCGGGCGCTGAACCGGAACGCCGACAGGACGACGACGATGACCGAGATCACCGTGCCCACCGACGCGAACGTGTTTGGCGCCCTGTTCGGCCGGGAGCACGATCCGGCGCGCGTCTTCATGGAAACGGCGGCCGGGCGGCAGCTCCGCTTCGGCGAGGCGGCGGGCATCACCGCCCGCTACGCCGGCCTGCTGGCCGGACTCGGCGTCGCGAAAGGCCGGCTCGTCGCCGGCCTTCTGGAGAAATCGCCGGAGGGCATCCTGCTCTATCTCGCGGTTTGCAGGCTCGGAGCCGTCTATCTGCCTGTCCATATCGGCCTGACCGACGCTGAAATCAGCCATATCCTCCGGGACGCCGAGYCGGTGGCGGTGGTCTGCGACCCCTCGCGGCGCGACTGCGTCGGCTCGGCCGGAACGCACCGAGTGCTGACGCTGGACGCAAAGGGCGCAGGCACGCTGACCGAGGGGAGCCGCGGAATCGAAGGGCTGGACGAACTCACGGCGGTTTCGCCGTCCGACGCGAACGCCATGGTCTACACCTCCGGCACGACGGGCCGGCCGAAAGGCGCGCTGCTTTCGGCCGGCAGCGTGATCTGGAACGCACGCGCGCTCGCCGCCTGCTGGCGGATCGGCCCGGACGATACCCTGCTCCACGCCAACCCCATGGCCTACGGGCTCTTCGGCACGACGACGCCGGCACTTGCCGGAGGCGCCGCGATGATCCTGCTGTCGAAATTCGAGACGGAGGCGGTGCTGGCCGCCTTGCCCCGCGCGACGATCTTCGCCGGGGTCCCGACCTATTACAGCCGCCTCATGGCCGACCCGCGTTTCGGCCGGGAGCTCTGCACCGAGATGCGCCTGTTCGTCACCGGTTCGGCGCCGATGCGGGCCGATGCCTTCGAGGCCTTCGCGGCCCGCACCGGCCATCGCCTCCTCGACCGCTACGGGTTGACCGAGGCCCTGATCGCCACCTCAAACCGCTTCGAGGATCATCGCCGCCCCGATACGTCGGGCCTGCCGCTGCCGGGTTCGCGGCTTCGCATCGTCGACAAGGACGGGCAGGAGGTGCCGACCGGAACGGTCGGGATGATCGAATTGCAGCAGCCTTTTCCGTTCCTCGGCTATTGGCGCGACGACGCGAAGACGGCAGCCGCCTTCCGCGACGGCTGGTTCGTGACCGGCGATTTCGGCCGCGTCGACGAGGAGGGCCATGTCAGCGTGCTCGGTCGCGGCGCCGATCTCATCATCACCGGCGGCCTCAACGTCTACCCCAAGGAAGTCGAGGCGGCGCTCAACGCCTTGGACGCGATCGCCGAAAGCGCTGTGATCGGCGTTTCGCACCCTGATTTCGGAGAGGCCGTCGTTGCCGTGGTGCAGCTGGCGAACCGCCGCACACCCTTCGATCCGCAGCAAGCGATCGCGGCGCTCCGATCTTCGCTGGCCGGCTACAAGGTGCCCAAGCGCATCGAGCTGGTCGACGAGATGCCGCGCAATACGCTCGGCAAGATCCAGAAGAACCTCCTCAAGCAGCGCTTCGCCGGAACGTTCGGCCCGGGCGCGGGTTGAGGCGCCGGACGAAGCTGCTACAGCTTGGACAGCCCCGCGAAAGGTCTCCGCACACCATGGTGTCGTCGATGTCGAAATCTGCGCCAGCCGCACCCCTGGCCGACCGCGGCGAAGGGGCGCCGGAGATCGACGAGCGCCTCTTCGTCGCCTCCGTCGCCAAGGCGATGAAGGTCCTGGAGGCCTTCGACAAGACGGCCGCGACGCTGAGCCTGTCGGACATCGCGATCCGTACGGGGCTGGGCCGCAGCGCTTCGCAGCGCTTCATCTATACGCTCGAGCGCCTCGGTTATCTCGATCGCGACGCCCAGACGAAGCGCTACGGCCTGTCGCGGAAGGTCTTCCGTTTCGCGCAAAATGCCAGCTCGTCGAACCAAGGGCTGGAAGCGGCCTATCCGCAGATGCGCATCCTGAGCGAGAAGACCCGGGAGACGATCTCCTGGGTCGAGGTCGACGGCGCCGACATCGTCATCATCGCAACGATACCGAGCACGCATATCTCGTCGGTCAACCTCCCCATCGGCACCCGGTTTCCGGCACTCTCCTCCTCGTCCGGCCAGATGCTGCTCGCCCATTCCGCACCGAGCCATGTCGAGAAGGTCTGGAAAGCGTCCGCCCCTTCGGTGTCACAGCGCACCAAGGCGCGCGACGCGGCCGAGATGATGCGCATCCTCGAAGCGGCCAAGGCGGTCGGCTTCTCCGTCACCGAGAAGAACATGGAACAGGGCAGCATCTCGGTGTCCGCGCCGGTTCATGATCGCGCCGGCCGCGCGATCGGCTCGATCAACCTCTCGACCCTGACCACGCGCTACAGCCGCGAGACCGCGATCGCGGAACTCGCGCCGCTCGTGCTCGAGGCCGCGACGAAAGCGACGGAAACGCTCGCCTCCTGAGCCGGGCCTCGGCGCCCGCTCACTCAATCGGAATCTCTGGGTTTCAACGTGCGGGCGTCGCTCGCGCGCAATCGGGCTTGCGCTCGCTTGACAGTCAGCAAAAATCGTCCTCAAATATCAATTATTATATACCAATAATAAGGGGATCGCGTATGGCTGCCACCCTCACCTCGCCGGTAAAGCGCCTCGCGCTCGCCTCGACCGAAGGCGTGACCTGGCATGACGGCAGGCCCTTCACGGCCGACGACGTCGCCTTCACCCTGAAGCGCGCCATCGACGTTCCCAACAATCTCGGCGGCTTCGCCGGCATCATCCGGCCGATCAAGGACACCGAGGTCGTCGGCCCCACCGTGATCCGCCTGACCACCACGTCGCCAGTGCCGAACCTGCCGAGCGACCTCACCCGCCTCGCCATCGTCTCGCGCCACGCCGGCACCGATGCGACCACGGCCGACTACAACAGCGGCAAGGCGGCGATCGGCACCGGCCCGTTCAAGCTGGTGAGCTATACGCCCGGCGAGCGCGTCGAATTCGCCCGCAACGACAACTGGTGGGGCGAGAAGCCCGCCTGGACGACGCTGACGATCCGGCTGATCCCGAATACCGCCGCACGGACGGCCGCCCTGCTGTCCGGCGATCTCGACCTGATCGACACGCCCTCCGCCAGCGATCTCCCGCGCCTCGAGAAGTCCGAGAACATCCACGTTGCCTCGGTCGCTGGCATGCGCGTCAACTACATCGTCCCGATGATCAAGCCGGCCGAGGATGCGCCGCCGATAACGGACAAGAAGGGCGCCAAGCTCGATCCGTCGCCGCTGACCAGCCAGAAGGTCCGCGAGGCGCTCTCGATCGCGATCAACCGTGCCGGCATCACGGAGCGGATCATGCTGGGCACCGCCAATCCCACGGGCCAATGGCTGCCGCCCGGGATCATGGGATACGATCCCAAGACCCCGGTCCCGGCCTATGATCCGGAAAAGGCCAAGCGCCTTCTGGCCGAGGCTGGATTCCCCAACGGCTTCAAGATCACGCTCTCGACCTCAAACGACCGGGTGCCCTACAGCGTCGAGGTCGCGCAGGCGATCGCGCAGATGTGGAGCCGCATCGGCGTCGACACCGCGATCGACGCCATCCCCTTCAGCGTCTACTCGTCGCGAGGCGCCAAAAGCCAGTTCACCGCCTATCTCGGGAGCTGGAGCAACAATTCCATGGAAGGCACGGGCCTGCTCAGGGATCTCGTCGGCACGCGCAACAAGGAGACCGGCTGGGGCCTCTACAATTGGGCGCAGTATTCCAATTCGAAGCTCGACGCGCTCAATGCCAGCGCCATCGCCGAGATCGACGACACCAAGCGCGAGGCCCTCGTGCTCGACGCGGTGAAGCTGGTCTCCACCGACGTCGCCATCCTCCCGCTCTACCACTTCAAGAACATCTGGGCGACGCGAGGCAAGGTGTTCTACCAGCCACGCATCGACGAGCTCACATTGGCAGTCGACGTGAAACACAAATAGCACGAGCACGCACAGTTTGATCTCGATCAGCGGCAAGCGCCAATAGCCGACCTTGTCGCCCGGCCAGGAAGCAGACGCTGTTGGGCGAGCGAATGGGGGCTGCCTTGCGCCGAGAGGCCTCCAGCAGCCTTCCTGGAGGCATCTCAAGCCGGGCATGCGATTCCGAACTGTTGTCGTTTTCCCTACAAGTTGCGATTAGACGCCGCCTCTGGCCTTCGCCACCCAGTCGTCGAACATGGCCTTGTTTTGGGTGATCCACTCATCGGCCATGCGGTTGATGTTGGCGCTGCTGGCGCCGTTCTTGTTGATGTTGAACTCCCAGGCCGACCAGCTCGCGAGCGGGAACTTGATCTGCTCGATCAGTGTCTTGATCGCCGGGTTGGCCGCGACGAACTGCTTGTTCGCGACAGAGGCCCAGTTCCAGGACGACATCGCCATGCGGCAGGGATCGGCTCCGCCGGCGCAGCCTTTGACGCCCGGTACCAGGGCTGAACCGCGGTTCGGCATGTTCGGCGGCAGCGCATCCTCCGGCGTGGGCAGCCAGACGACGTCCTCGCCCGGGATCAGCGCGTTGTTCACCCAGGACGGGCTCCACGCATAGAAGAAGGCGGGCTCGCCGCGCTTCACGCGCGCCACCGCCTCGACCATCAGGGTCTCGTATTTACCGCGCACCGAGCGGACGGTGTCCTTGAGGCCGAACTTGTCGAGCTGGAAGTCGACCACGTCGCCGCAACTCCAGCCCGGGTCGCAGTTGATCAGGTCCGCGCGCCCATCCTTGCCGAACAGCGCGGCGATCTTGGGATCCTTCATCTGCACCAGCGTGGTGATGTTGTGTGCGGTCGCGGTCTTCTTGTCGATGAGGTAGCCGTTGATGCCGCCGCCGACGATCATGCCGCTGCCGAGCAGCTCGGCCTGCTTCTCGACGGCCCGGAAGGCGGGTTCGCGTTGGGGCATGTTGACGTCGGTGGCGAGGTCGAGATCGCCCTGCCCTGCAGCCTGGAAGAACAGCGTCGTGTTGAGCGTCGAGAGCTTCACCTCGTAGCCGAGCTCCTTCATCGCCCGGCTGATGATTTGGGCAGTCACGTAATTGGCGCCGAGGCTGTCGCTCTGGGCGTAGCGCACGGTCTTGCCCTTGCCCGGCAAGGCCTGGGCGAACGCCGCTCCCTGCAGGGTGACTGCGGCGAGCGCCGCCGCGGCAACAGTCTTGATAAACGGTCTGGCTGACAGGCTGATCATCGCGTTCTCCTCTTCGGTTATGGCTGGTCTTGTCCCCGGCCCGCCCTTTGTGGGCGGGTTCTTCGTTGAAATCGGTCGGTCACGCCGCCTGTCGGCTGGCCTCCGGCGGCGCAGGCGCGGTGATCTCCTCGCGGCGGCTTCCCCGCAGGAAGCGCATCAGCGCCTGAAGCAGGGAGGTGCGCTGATCACGTTTCGTCTCGGCGAGTTTCTGGGTGATGCGGTCGAGCATCATCGCCAGCAGGACGATGGCGATGCCGCCGATGGCGGCGCGGCCTACATCGAGCCTCCCGAGGCCCTGGAGCACGACGAGGCCGAGCCCTTCGGCGCCGATCATCGCGACGACGACCGACATCACCATCGCGGTCAGAACGGTCTGGTTGAGCCCACCGAGGATGGACGGGATCGCAAGCGGAAGCTGGATCTCCCAGAGCAACTGGCGGCTGTCCGCGCCGAAGGCGAGACCAGCCTCGACGATCTCGTGCTCGACCATGCGGATGCCGAGATTGGTGAAGCGGATCAGCGGGGGAGCCGCAGCAGTGACCACCGCGACCTCGCCCGGGACAGTGCCGACGCCGAACAGCATCACCACCGGCACGAGGTAAACGAAGGTCGGCGTAGTCTGCATGATGTCGAGGATTGGGCGGACGACGTTCCAGACCCGGTCGCTGCGGGCGCAGAGAATACCGATCGGGATGCCGATCACCGCGCAGAAAACGATCGCGGTCGTGATTAGCGAGAGCGTCGTCATCGCCTCGGTCCAGACGCCGAGCATGGCGATGACGATCAGAGAGACGACGCTGAAGGCCGCGACGCCCCGGCCGGCGCTGCGCCAAGCGATCAAGCCGATCAGCAGGAGCATCACGGGGAACGGAATCGCATGCAGCACCCAGTCGTTGAAGCCGAGCAGACTTTCGACCGGCCATTTGATCGCCTGGAACAGCGGCCGCAGGTTCAGGGCCAGCCAGCGGACTCCGTCCTGGATCCACTGGTCGACCGGGAAGATCGCGAGATCGTCAGCCTTGATCATGCGGCTTCTCCCGGGCTCGGCAGGTTGGCGATACGGGCGAGTATCTGCTCGGCGCCGAGCAGACCGACGAGCTTGCCACTGTCGTCGACGACGCCCATGGCGTGATCGGAGCGGTAGCTGCGCGCGACATCGACGAGCCTGGCGCCCTCGGGAACGCAGAGATAAGGGCCACGCCCGGCCGGCAATTCGCCGGTCTGCTTCAGCGTAGCGATCTGGGCTTCGCCGAGTCCGGCGACCACATGCTCCTGCTGGTCGAGCAGGAGGCCGCCCCCGGCGCCTCCGACGACGATGCCGTTCGGCCCGCGCCAGAGCACGGTCGGCGCCTTCATCACCGAGTGTGCGTCGAACAGCCGTGCCCTGTCGACTTCGCGCGTGAAGGCGGCGACATAGTCGCTGCCCGGCTCGAGCACGATCGATTGCGGCGTGCCCTCGCGCACGAGCTTGCCTTCCGACATGATCGCGATGCGGGTGCCCAGCTTCAGCGCTTCCTGGAAATCATGGGTGATGAACAGGATGGTCTTGTTCAGCGTGCGCTGAAGGCGCAGCAACTCGTCCTGCATCTCGGTGCGGATCAGCGGATCAAGCGCGCTGAAGGCCTCGTCCATGATCAGGATGTCGGCATCGGTCGCGAGGGCCCGCGCGAGCCCCACACGCTGGCGCATGCCGCCCGACAGCTCGTGCGGCAGGTGATAGCCCCAGCGCGCAAGCCCGACGACGGAGAGAATCTCCTCGGCGCGCTTGCGGCGCTGGGCCGGCGCGACGCCGCGCAGCTTCAGCCCGAACTCGACATTCTCGATGACGCGCTTGTTGGGCAGCAGCGCGAAGTGCTGGAACACCATCGACATCCGCGTGCGCCGGACCTCGCGCAGCGCCTTCTCGGAGAGCGGCACGATGTCCTGACCGTCCAGCAGGATGCGCCCGGCGCTGGGCTCGTTCAGCCGGTTGACGCAGCGTGCGAGCGTCGATTTGCCGGAGCCGGACAGACCCATGATCATGTACATCGCGCCGGACGGGACGCTGAGCGAGACGCCATCGAGCCCAACAACCTGGCCGAGCTTCCCGAAGACGCTGTCCTTCGTGCCGCCGCCGCGCAGGATCTGCAGCGCCTCGGTCGGGTCCTTGGCGAAAACCTTGTAGAGGTTTTCGATACGCAGCCTTTCGCTCACCGCTGTTCCCCTTCTCATTGTCCGGTGGGGTCGACCTTCCGCCCGTTCTCCCAGGAGCGCTGCGCGGTCAGCGCAGCGGCGAAAAGTCGGTCGGCAGCAGGATCTTGTTCTCAGCCTGCTCGATGTTCTCGGAAAGCCTGGGCAGGAAGGCCTGCCAGCGCGGCTCGTCGGCAAGCTGCTGGCGCCTGCGCCGCCGGTCCTCCAGATCCTCATAGGCCCAGAGATGCGTGACCTGGCTGAGTGCACCGATCTCGGTGGTGAAGTAGCCGATAAGGCGACCGAGGATGGGCTGCTGGATCGCGAGCCCTTCCTCGCGAACAAGCTTGAGATAGGTCCCCATCCTGCCCGTTCGGATGCGATAGATGCGCTCCTCGACGATCACGCGCGGCCCTCCTCGGCGGCTTCGGTGAGAAAGCCCCGCATCAGCGCAGCAACCTGGCCGGGTGCCTCGTTCAGCAGGGAGTGACGCAGCCCCGGCAGGATGTGCAGCCGGGAGTCCGGAATGCGCTCATGCATGTAGCGCGACATGCGTGGGTTCGAGCCCTGATCGAGCTCGCCGGTCATGATCAGTGTCGGCAGCCGGATCTGGTCGATCAACCCGCCAAAATCAGTCTCGGCCAGCACGCGGTAGGCCGATGCGTAGCAATCGGGATCGTTTTCAGCGTTGCGGCGGCGGAGTTCGACGATCAGCTCGGGATTGCGCGCCTGAAAATCCTCGGTCAGCCAGCGCGACAGCGAGGCGTCGTAGTGCGAACCGCGATCGCCGGCCTTGAGCGCGGCGAGGCGCGCCAGCACGCGCTCCCGCTCCTCGTCGGTCCGGCCAGAGACCGTCGACAGCAGCACCAGCCGCCGCAGCCGCTCGGGGTGGGTCAGGGCGAGGCGCTGCGCGATCAGGCCGCCGAGCGAAAAACCGGCGAGATCGAAGCGGCCGAAGCCGGTGTGATCGGCGAGCGCGAGCACGTCGCCAGTGAAATCGTCGATCTCATAGCGGCCCTTGACCCGCGCCGAGCGGCCATGGCCGCGCAGGTCGAAGCTCAAGATGCGGAAGCGGTCGGACAGCCGCGTGATCACCCCGTCCCAGGACTCGCAATAGGAGCCGACGCCATGGACCAGCACGAGCGGCAGACCGCCCGAGCCGCTCAGCCGGTAGTTCAGCTCGACGCCGTCGCGAAGGAGCGCGCCGTTCACGTCAGGCGCCTGTGTCAGGGCAGCCGCATCCGCCATCGCCGTCAGGCCCCGACCGCAGCGAAGCGCGGACGGGCGGCCTCGCGTTCGCGGGCTGCGAAATGCGGCATCACCTCGTCGATGAAGAGCCTGAGCGTCCGGACCTGCAACTCGAAGGGCAGATTGTAGGAGAGGCCAAGACAGAACTGGTCGACGCCTGCGGCCTCGTAGACCTCGAGCTTGGAGATGACCTCTTCCGGCGTGCCGAAGACGAGGTTATCGCGGATCGCCTTTGGGTCGTAGCTGCCGCGATTGGCGACCGTCTCGAATGGCACGGCCTCGGGGAAGCCGTTCTTCACCGTGCCGATATTCTGCATCAGATTCTCGAAATAGCGCCCGTAATCGACGCTGTATCGGACGATCTCCTGCCAATCCTGCCTGCTGTCATAGACGCAGGTGCGGCGCTGCATCATGAATTTCGGGCGCGGGCGCTCGGGATGATCGGCGCAGGCCTTGCGGAACTTCTCGGCGAGTACGCCGATCTCCGCAACAGGCGCCGAAAGCGGGGTCGAGAGGATACTGGCGCCAAGGCCGACGGCCCAGTCGAAGGTGCCGGGATCGCGCGCCGCGACCCAAATCCGCGGATGCGGCTTCTGCAGCGGCTTGGGTACCGAGGTCGCGAGCGGGAACCGCCAGTAATGCCCGTCATGGGCGTAGTCGCCGGCCCAAAGCTTCTGAACGGCGGGGACGAGCTCCTTCATATAGGCGACGCCCTCCTGCTGGGGCATGCCACCGGCCATGCGGTCGAACTCGTATTGATAAGCGCCGCGCGCGATGCCGATTTCGAGGCGGCCGCCGGTCAGGTGGTCGCAGAGCGCCGCCTCGCCGGCCAGCCGGATCGGCGACCAGTAGGGCGCGACCAGCGTCGCCGTGCCCAGCCTGATCCGGCTGGTATGCTGGGCGAGCCAGCCCAGCGTCTGGAACGGATTCGGCGAGATCRTGCATTCGATGGTGTGATGCTCGGCGGTCCACAACGTCTCGAAGCCGCCCTCGTCGGCCATGCGGGCAAGCGCCAGCATGTTGGACATGGCGTCCTGCATCGATTCATCGGGTGAAAAGCGCTCCATATTGACCGAAAGAGCGAATTTCATGGCTTGCCTCCGTGCAAACGTGCGGGACAGCGCATCAGCGCAGGCGGATGACGAACGGGTCCTGCATGGCACCCGAGTAGTCGATGACGACGTTCTTCAGGCGCGAGAACTCGCGCATGACCTCGAAGCCGCCGCGGCGGCCATAGCCGCTCTTCTTCGTGCCTCCGTTCGCAGACATGAAGGCGGCCGAGCGGTAGGTGTTGATCCAGACGGTGCCAGCCTCGACATTGCGGGYGAAGCGCATGGCTCGGTCGATATCGCGGGTCCAGATACCGGAAGCGAGCCCGTATTCGCTGTCGTTGGCGAGCGAGATCATTTCCTCCTCGCTCGAAAAGGGCACGACACCGACGACGGGGCCGAAGATCTCGTTGCGCATGAAGCTCATGTCGTTGCGCGCTTCGGTCAGCACCGTCGGCTCGTAGTACCAGCCGCGCGCCAGCGCCTCGTTCTGCGGCTTGCGGCCGCCGACGGCGATCCTGGCGCCCTCGCGCACGCCGGAGCCGACGAAATGCTCGACCTTGTCGAGTTGCGCCGCGAGCGCGAGCGGCCCGATATCGGTGTCCTCGGCCATGGGATGGCCGACCTTGACGCGCCTGGTGCGTTCGACCAGCGCCTCGACGAAGCGGTCATAGACCGGCGCCTCGACGAAGCAGCGGGAACCGGCGACGCAGGTCTGGCCGGCCGCAGCGAAGATGCCGGAGACGACGCCGTTGACCGCGCGCTCGATGTCGACATCCGAGAACACGACATGGGGCGACTTGCCGCCGAGTTCCATTTGGCAGGGCACGAGATTGCCCGCTGCGTTGCCGGCGATCTTGCGGCCGGTGTCGGTCGAGCCGGTGAAGACGTATTTCGCGATGCCGGGATGGCGGGTCAGCGCATCACCGGTGGTCATGCCGTCGCCGGTCACGACATTGACGACGCCAGGCGGAATGCCGGCCTCGATCACCAGTTCCGCCAGCGCCAGCGCCGAGGCCGTGGCATGCTCGGAGGGCTTGACCACGATCGTGTTGCCGATGGCGAGGCAGGGCGCCAGCGTGCCCGTCAGCATCATCAGCGGCGAATTCCAGGGGATGATCATCGCGACGACGCCGATCGGCTCGCGCAGGTTGAAGTTCAGCGTGTCGAGCTTGTTGACCGGGATCGTGTCGCCCTGGAGCTTGTCGGCCATCCCCGCGAAGTAGCCGTAGGAGTCCGGGATCGCCCGCATCTGGGCGCGCATCTCCTTGATCAGCTTGCCGTTGTCGCGGCATTCGAGCTGGGCCAATTCCTCGGCATGGGCCAGAACGAGCTCACCGAGCCGGCGTAGCAGCTTGCCGCGATCGGTCTGCGTCATGCGCCGCCAGGCCGGGTTGATCAGCGCGGCGCGGGCCGAGCGGACGGCGGCGTCGACATCGCCGGCATCGCCCAGGGCGAACTCGTACCATGGCTCGGCCGTGGTCGGATCATAGCTCGGCACGTAGACGCCACCTTGCGGCGCGACGAAGGAGCCGTCAATGAAATGCCCGATGCGCGAGCCCTGAAGGGTTTCGACCGTCGTCTTCATGATGCGCCGCCGCGCTCCCAGAGTTGCGGAATGCCGGCCCAGGGCCGGGTGTCCTCGACCATCGCGAAGCGTCCGCCATCATGGGAATCGATGTAGATGCCAAAGCGGCGGCCGTTGCTCTCGCTGACATAGCGGCGAAGAACGCTGCGGGTTTCCCGCGTCAGGATCTGCTCGTAGGGCAACTCGTCGAAGCCGAAGAAGCGCACGCCCTCGGGCAGGCAAATGTCGCCGGCATCACCTGCGAGACGCGCCCGGTAGACAAGATGGCCTGGATCGCCATCGGCGACGTCGAACACCGAATAGAGGAAGGTGTCCTCCGGCAGCAGCGGCAGGCTCTCGCCATTGGCGAGCGGCAGCCTTCCGTCGAGAATGCGGCGGGTCGCTCGCGGCAGGGCCCAGCCGCCATCGCCCTCGCGGCAAAGCAGCAGCTTGCCATCGGACTCGACGAGGTAGTTGACGATCATGCTGCTCGAAGCGAGCCAGCCCGGCGGCAGCGGATCCTTCACCGCCGCATAGCGGCCGCGGCAGAAGGCCAGCGGCGCGGAGGGGCTGGTGCCGAATGCCTGCACCTGTCCGATCAGGACGATGTGGTCGCCGGCATCGACGCGCTGGTGCAGGCTGCAGTCGAACCAGGTCAGGCAATCGCCGAGTACGGGCGCGCCGGTATGGACGCTGTCATAAGCGACGTTGGCGAATTTATCCGGAGATTTGGAGGCGAAGAGGTTCGAGAGGTCCTTCTGCTCCTCCTGCAGCAGGTTGACCGCGAAGCAATCCGCCGTTTCGAAGGCGGGAAAGCTCGACGCCCCCTTGCCGACGCAAACCAGCAACAAGGGCGGATCCAGCGAGACTGAGGTGAAGGAATTCGCGGTCATGCCGCGCGGACGACCCTCGGTGTCGTGCGTCGTGACGATCGTGACGCCAGTCAGGAAGGTCCCAAAAGCCCGCCGCAAGGCGACGGGGTCGATCGTGGTGGAATGTTGGGGCGCCGTCGCCAGCATGGCGATCCTCTTCGGTGCTCGTCACCAATGAGGATGAGGCTAGGCAGCCGCCCGCAGCCTTTCTTCCTCCGAAACGGAGGACACGTAGGCAAAAGGATTCGCCGCTTCAGGGGTAAGCGGCGGTTCGGCCTTCAATGACGTCGTGCATCTTCAACGCCAGTTCGAGAGTAAAGCGCCTTTCCGGCGTGTCCGGATTGATCTGGAACAACTCCTCGATCCGAGCGAGCCGATAGCGCAGCGTCGTGACGTGCAGCGCCATCGCATCGGCGCAGGGTTGGCTGCGGCAGCCGGCGCGCAGATAAGCCGTCAGCGTTTCCAGATAGGGCGTGCCATGCTCGCGATCATGCGATGCTACCCGGCCGATGCTGCCCTCGACGAAGGCCCGCACCTCGGCCGAATCGGCGGCGCCAATCAGCATCGGCAAAGGGCCGAAATCGAGCGCCGAAAGCACGCCGCTGCGCCGGAAGCTGCGCGCGATCCGCAGCATTCGCCAGGCCCGCTCCCATTCTCCGGAATAGGCGTCGAGCCCGTCACAGACGCCGCCGATGACGGCGATGGGCTCGCCACGCGGGCCATGGCGCAGCGTTTCGACCAGGCGCTGCGCGAAACGGTCGAGCCGCTCTCGCTCCTCGCCCGCCTGCGCTGGGAGCAGGCAGACCAAGCCTGTTCCGATCGTTATGACATGGCAACTCAGGCCATGTTGCCGCGGGGGCCCCGGGCGGAACTGGATCACGCTGCGCATCATCTGGACGCTCAGCGCGAATTTGGCGCTGTCCAGCATGAGCCGCCGCAGATCGTCGCCCGGCTCGGCGTCGAACAGGACGAGGGCACCGACGATATCCGCATCGACGCTCAAGGGCTCGATCAAGGCAGGCAAGACCAGCTTTCCGCCGCCGGCATCGATGGAGATGCTGCCAATTTTTGCCTCGCCGTCGGCCACCGCGGCCTTGACCGTGGCGATGACGGGATCGGCCTGCCCCGTCGCCAACAAGGTGCGCCACGCAGCTTCGTCATAGGAGACGGGGGCTGGCGAGCCTGCGGCGACGAGTCCGTTTTCGGCGAAATCCACCACAAGCACCGCGCATCGCAGCAACTCGTCGAGCCGAGCCGCCAGGGCATCCGCCGATCCGCCCGACAGGACTTCCTGCAGCAAGGCTCCCTGGGCATGCAGCGCGCGACGCTGCTCCTCTGCTGCGCGCCGCTCTGCCCATAAACGCTGCTCGCGCTCGACTGCGATCGCGCCGAGATGGGCGATCATGCCCATGAAGGCGAGGTCGTCGGAGGGCAGCGGCTTGATGTCGCGCGAGATGAGGCTCAGCACCATCGGGCGCCCTTCGGCATCGACGCTGGTCAGCGGCATCACCAGAACCGAACGGTAGTCGCGCTCGAAGGCCTCGCGCCGGTAGCCCGGGAATTCCTCCGAGGCCCGTGCGTCGGGGATGTAGACCGGCTCTCCCGTCCGCAACGCCAAGAGCGCCGGGCTCGTCGCCAGTTCCCAGCGATCCTCGAGCTGGCGTCGCAGCAGCGTCGGGTCATGACGCACGGAGACATGGGCGTAGCCATGCCCTACGTCGATCGACATGATCGAGCCCATGCTCCAACCRCCATGGTCACAGGCCGCCTTGACCAGGTCGAACAGGATGCCGGGGAGATCGACGCCGGAGTTGATCCGGCTCGCCACCTCCCTGAGCGAATGCATTTGCGAAACAGGCGTAAGCACTTCGTCCCCTTCCTATCTTGCGCAACCTCGCAGCATTCCAACGGCCAAGCTTCCTCGCAATCATAGGAAGACATCCGGCTGACGAACACTAGCCTCGGCCGTCATCGCCACTGAGCTGTCGGGAGAGGGCCATGGATATCGGGGTGCGCAAGATCGCGACCTTCGTCGAGGAGACGATAATCGAGGGGGGCAAGGCGGCGCCGCGTCCGATCACCATGACGGTTGTCGCGGCAGTGGTGAAGAACCCCTGGGCCGGCCAGGGCTTCGTCGAGAACCTTCGTCCCGAGATCATGCGCATCGCGCGCCCGCTCGGCCTGGAGATGACGCGCCGGCTGATCGCCGTGCTGCCGGGGGAGCGGGTCGAAGCCTACGGCAAGGCCGCGATCGTCGGCGTAAATGGCGAGATCGAGCACGCTTCGGCGCTCATCCATACGCTGCGCTTCGGCAACACCTTCCGCGAGGCGGTCTCGGGAACCGCCTTCCTGAGCTTCACCAACACGCGCACCGCGCCGGGCGCGCTGGTTTCGCTGCCGATGATCCACAAGAGCGAGACCGGCAAGCGTTCGCATTTCATCACGGCAACCTTCCAGATCGCCGATGCGCCCGGCCCCGACGAGATCGTCGTCGCGATCGGCGCCTCCGATGGCGGCCGCGCCCATCCGCGCATCGCCGACCGCTTCGAGGATATGAAGGAGATGGAGGCGGAGCTAACAGCACCTGAGCTCGTCAGCATCTGATCGAATCCGACGGTGGCAGACGCCGTCGGCCTCATCTGTGCGAATGCGGTCCATGCCGGCGCCGATGCACAGCGCGGTGGGCCATCGAGATAATCCTGGCACACAGGGGCGTGGCGCCTTCGCAATGGCCCCGACTTGAGGCATCGGTGCGCTCGTGGGCGCCTGGTTTGATCGGCATCTATATGAGGCGACTGGCGTCGAGCTATCTTGGCGCTACATAACTTGCATGTTTCCGATGGGAGGCGGCATCCCTCGCCAGCACATCGCGCTGCGCGCTCCCATCTTGCGCCGTATGTAAACATTGGCACGATGCCCGGAAGCAGACATTCGTTCAGGCACACCCTGGTGTCGGTGTCGGATTTAGACGGATATTTCTCACTCGCAGGCGAGCGACGAAGGCGTCCGCCTCAGCACTCAATCCCGCGGCAGGCTGCGGGCGCTGAAGTCACAGGATTGCTGAGCGATTGTCGCAATGCGCGCGGCGAGCGGCGAGATGTCGCCCTTGCGGTGCACCGCATGGTAACGGAGCGGTGGAATCGGCGGCTCGGTCCGGATGACGCGCAGCCGGCCGTTGGCGATCTCCGGGCCGAAATAGCTGGCCGTCAGGAAGGTGACGCCCAATCCGGCGGCGGCAAGGGCTGCCAGCACGTTCAGGCTGTTGCATTGAACGATGTGGTTGATCGCGAGTCCATTGGCCACCGCCCAGTCGAGCACCAGCTTCTGCAGGCCGGAGCCCTGGGTCTGCGTCAGGATCGAATAACGCGCCATCTCGCCGAGCGGGATCAGGTTCTCCTCCGGGCCGAAGCCCGGCGCCGACACCCATTCGAGCTGAACCGTATCGAGCGGCAATGCCGTGAATTCCGGCGTTTGCGGGGGATCCAGCGCGATGACGAGGTCGAGCTCGGTGGCCGCCAGCTTGCCGAACAGGTCGACGCTGGCCGCGACTTCGGGAACGGGCACGACATTGGGGTAGTCGTGCTTCATCGCGACGATCAGCTTTGGCAACCAGGTCAGGGCGACGAGCTCGGTCGTGCCGAAGCGGAACGGCCCCGAGAAGGTCGCGGCCCCGCCGGCCGCCTCACGGAAGCGCGGTTCCAGCGCGAGCATCTCTGTGGCGATCGGCAGGCTCGCCTCGCCGGCCCGGGTCAGGCGCAAGGCATGGCTCGTGCGGTCGAAGAGGGGTCCGCCGATCACGGCCTCGAGTTCGATGATCCGCTTCGACACCGTCGATTGCGCCAGATTGAGATGCCGCGACGCCTCGGTGAAGCCGCCAAGTTTGGCGGTCCAGTAGAAGGCCTCGATCTGCCTCAGACTCGCCGGCATCGCTTTCCCCCATCGCTCGGCGCCACTTCATGATGAAGAAAAGCGATAGCTTGTGAGAAATATATTCGCTTTCTGTCATTCTCGCCATGTCACATGATTCCCGAAACCAAGCTCTTGGGGACGGAATCTTCCATGTCGTTGATCGGCCACCGTACCAATCCGAACAGCCCTGCGGTGCCGGAGGCGATCCTCGACGGCTTCCGGACCGCCCCCGTCTCGATCATCTCCGACGTGATGAACCGCCTGCATGGGACCAGGGCGCTGCGGCCCTATCATCGCTCCGGCCGACTTCTCGGCACGGCCGTGACGGTGAAGACGAGGCCGGGCGACAACCAGACCCTGCACCGCGCCTATGAGCTGCTGCGCCCGGGCGATATCCTCGTCGTCGATGGTGGTGGCGACCTGACCCAGGCGCTCGTCGGCGAGATCATGATGAGCCGGGCGCGGGCGATGGGTGTCGCCGGCTTCGTCATCGACGGGGCGATCCGCGACGTCGATGCGTTCCAGCAGGCGGATTTTCCCTGTTACGCCCGCGGCGTGACCCATCGTGGCCCCTATAAGAGCGGGCCGGGCGAGATCAACGTCCCGGTCTCGATCGACGGCATGGTGGTGATGCCGGGTGACGTCGTGGTCGGCGATGCGGACGGCATCGTCGCCTTCGATCGTACCGACGCGGCCGGGCTCCTCGAACTGGTGCGCCAGCAGGAAGAGCGCGAGGCGAACGCGCTCGCCGCGATCGCGGAAGGGCGCGTCGACAGCTTCTACATGAAGACCGGAAAGGCTGCGTCGTGACGGTACCGGCCATCCCGCTTTCCGCGCGCGTCGGCCGGATCAAGCCCTCGCCCAGCATGGTGGCGCGACTGCGAGCCCAGGAGCTGAAGGCGCAGGGGCGCGACATCATCGACCTCACCACCGGAGAGCCCGATTTCGACACGCCTGCCCATATCCGGGAAGCGACGACCGCCGCCATGGCGGCCGGCGAAACCCGCTATGCGCCGGTCAACGGCACGCTCCGCCTGCGCAAGGCGATCATCGCCAAGTTCGCGCGGGAGAACGGCGTGACCTACGCCGCCGACGAGATGACGGCGCTGACCGAGGTGCTGAAGCGCCATCCTCACGTCGCGCTGATGACGGACGACATCTACGAGCATATCCGCTTCGACGGCAGCGAGCCGGTCTGCCCGGTCGCGATTGCGCCCGAACTGCGCGAGCGCACTTTGCTCRTCAACGGCGTCTCCAAGACCTATGCCATGACCGGCTTCCGCATCGGCTACGGCGCCGGACCGAAGGCACTGGTCAACGCGATCAACGTCATCCAGTCGCAGACGACCTCAGGCGCGGCCTCGATGTGCATGGCGGCGGCCGCAGCGGCACTCGAAGGTGACCAGAGCTTTGTCGGCGAGGCCCGCTCGGCCTATCGACAGCGGCGCGACCGCGCGRTCGAGTTGCTCGACGCGATCGACGGGATGAGCTGCCGCAAGCCCGACGGCGCCTTCTACGTCTATCCGAGCTGCACTGGGTTGATCGGCCGGCGCCGGCCGGACGGGCGGGTGCTGCAGAGCGACCTCGATGTCGCGCTTTACTTGCTCGAAGAAGCCGGCGTCGCCGTCCTCGACGGCTCGGCCTATGGCCTCTCGCCCTATCTGCGCCTGTCGATCGCGACCTCGCTCGGCGCGATCGAGGAGGCCTCCGCCCGCATCAAGACGGCCTGCGACGCATTGCAACGATCATAACAACAGGGGATGACGATGAAGCTCTTCTCGGTTCTCGGCCTTGCGGCCGCCCTCGCCGCCGGCCTCTCCGGAGCCGCCCAGGCCGACCAGCTCGCCGACATCAAGGCGCGCGGCAAGCTGATCTGCGGCACGCTCGGCACCTCCGAACCATTCTCCTTCCAGCACCCGCAGACCCGCGAGATCGTCGGCTACGATGTCGACATCTGCAAGAAGGTCGCGGACGCGGTCGGTGTTCCGCTTGAGCTGAAGAGCATCGCCGTCGAGGCGCGTATTCCCGAATTGCTGCAGGGCCGGGTCGACATCCTCGCCGCCAATCTCGGCTATACGCCCGAACGCGCCCAGCAGATCGACTTCTCCCATTCCTATTTCGTCAGCCAGCAGAAGCTGCTGACCACCAAGGAAACCGGCATCACCACGCTGGAGGGGCTGGCCGGCAAGAAGATCACGGCGATCAAGGGCTCGTCTTCCGAACAGGGCGTGCGCCGGCTGATCCCGACTGCCGAGACCGTGACCTTCCAGGACACCTCCTCCGCCTTCCTGGCGCTGGCGCAGGACAAGGTCGATGCCTTCTGCGGCTCGGAGCTCATCCTGGTGAAGCTCGCCAAGCAGTCGAAGGTGCCGATGGTCGTGATCGAGAAGTCGCTTTTCGTCGAACCCTGGGGGCTCGGCCTGCGCAAGGGCGAAACGGCCTTCAAGACGCTGGTCAACGAAACCCTCGCCAAGGCCGCAGACTCCGGCGAGATCGACAAGATCTTCTCGAAGTGGTTCGGCCCGGGCACGGCCTTCGACATCAAGCGCGACTACAAGATCGAAGAGATCAGGGGCTGATCTGACGGCAGGGCATCGGAGGGGAGCCGATCGATGGGCTATATCTTCGATATCGGCAGCGTGCTGACCGGGAAATATCTCGACTGGTTCCTGATCGGCATCGCCACCACGCTGGCGCTGACGGCGGTCGCCTGGTGCCTCGCCATGGCGATGGGGATCGTCCTGACGCTTGTCCGGATGATTCCGTTCCCGCCGCTCGGCTGGTTCGTGGCTCTGTATGTCGAGTACCACCGCAACGTGCCGCTGCTGGTCCAGATCTTCGTCTGGTATTTCGGCGTGCCCTCGCTGCTGCCGCGCCCTGCCCGGCAGTGGATCAACGCCCATCACGGCGAGTTCCTGCTGGCGGCGACCGCGCTCGGCCTGGCTGCGGCGGCCTATGTCGCCGAGGATATCCGCAGCGGCATCCGCTCGATCCCGAAGGCCCAGTACGAGTCGGCCCGCTCGATGGGCTTCGGYTATCTCGGCGCCATGGGCTATGTCGTGCTGCCGCAGGCGCTGCGCATCGCCGTGCCGCCGCTGATCAACCAGACCCTGCTGCTATTCAAGAACACCAGCCTCGCCATGGCGATCGGCGTCGGCGAGCTGACCTATCGGACGCGCGAGGTCGAGAGCTACACCTTCAAGACCTTCGAGGCCTTCGCGGTCGCGACCGCGATCTATCTCGCCATCTCCTTCGGCATCATGGCGCTGGGCAGCTGGTCCGGCCATCGCCTCAGGCTCGAGACGCGCTGATGCTCGAGATCCTGCAGAACAACTGGCTGCTCTTCCTTGTCGGGCAGTATCCGCACGGGCCGATCGGCGGCCTCGTCATGACGCTGTTCATGGCCGCACTCTCGCTGGCGCTGTGCTTTCCCTTCGCGATCGGCCTGGCGCTGGCGCGCCTCAGCCCCTATCGCTGGCTGCGCCTGCCGGCGACCGCGATCGTGCACACGGTGCGCGGCCTGCCGCTGATCATGTTCATCTTCTGGACCTATTTCTTCTCGCCGCTGATCATCGGCCGGGCCGTCGGCGGGGTCGAGACGCTGGTGATCGCGCTCGTGGTCTACGAAGCCGCCTATCTCTCCGAGATCATCCGCGCCGGCATCGAGGGGCTGCCCAAGGGCCAGACCGAGGCGGCGACCTCGCTCGGCCTGCGCTACTGGCCGACGACGATCAAGGTCGTGCTGCCGCAGGCATTGCACAACATGCTGCCGAGCATGGTCAGCCAGTTCGTCTCGACCATCAAGGAAACCTCGCTGGGCTATGTCATCAGCGCCCATGAGCTCACCTTCGCGGCGGCGCAGGTCAACAACGTCCTGCTGACCCAGCCTTTCGAGGTCTACGGCATCCTGGCGCTGACCTATTTCGCGCTCTGCTTCGCGCTGACCTCGCTGGCGCGCCTGATCGAGCGGCGCATCTCGGCCGGCCGTGGCGGCGCGCCCGGCGTCGTCGTCGCGGCGTGAGGAAGCCATGATCCGCTTTGAAAACGTCGACAAATGGTTCGGGACGCTCCAGGTGCTCGCCGGAATCTCCGGCGAGGTCCGGCGCGGCGAGGTCAAGGTCCTGGTCGGCCCGTCCGGCTCCGGCAAGTCGACCCTGATCCGCACCGTGACCCGTCTGGAGACCATCCAAGGCGGGCGCGTGCTTGTGGACGACGCCGACATCGCCGCCCGGAGCGTCGACATCAACCGATTGCGCCAGCGCGTCGGCTTCGTCTTCCAGGCCTACAACCTGTTCCCGCATCTCAGCGCGCTCGGCAACATCACGCTCGGCCTGACCAAATTGCGCGGCATGTCGAAGGCGGCGGCACGCGAGCGCGCCATGGAGGAACTTGYCCGAGTCGGGCTGACCGAGAAGGCAAACGAGATGCCCGGCCTGCTCTCGGGCGGGCAAAGGCAGCGCATCGCCATCGCCCGCTCGCTGGCGATGGACCCGGAAGTCATGCTGTTCGACGAGCCGACCTCCGCGCTCGATCCCGAAATGGTCGGCGAGGTACTGGCCGCAATGAAGCGGCTCGCAGCCGCGGGTATGACCATGATCTGCGTCACCCACGAGATCGGCTTCGCCCGCGAGGTCGCGGACGAGATTTGGTTCATGGAAACCGGCAGGGTGATCGAGCGTGGTAAACCGACGGAACTCGCGGGTCGCGCAGCGCAGTCACGACTGGGAGCATTCCTCCAGAAAGTCGGCGCGACCTGAGTGTCTGGCGAAGATAGGGATCTCGACGGCAGCCATCAGGGAGCGTAACCCACGGCAACAGAACGATTTCCCGGGAACCGAGCGCCACAACCAGACATTGGGTCACTGCCGGGAAGCGGACACCGACGAGGGAGCGAGCGGTGATTGCGATGACGCACCTCAAACTGCAACCTGCCCCGCCGATGCGTGYCGGGACAAGCCAACCGATTGACAGTCGCCTAACGTAATCGCGCCTTATGGACGGAATGGCGAGAGCTGTTCGCCATCAGGATCGCAATCCCTATGACTTTTTGACGGGAAACCAGGCGGTTGCATGGCTATCGGAGCATCCGGTGATTCCTAAATTGGTGGGTTCGACCACGCTGCGCTACTTCTCCGAGGTGGCCGAGCGTGGCTCCTTTCGCGCTGCGGCGGAATCCCTGCGCATCGCGGCGTCGGCGATCAACCGGCAGGTCAGCAATCTCGAGACCGATCTCGGCGTCAAATTGTTCGAAAGGGCGCGCGGTCGAGCCGGGCTGCAACTGACGGAAGCGGGACGCATCCTGCAGTCCCGCCTGCGTTCGGCGATCAACGAACTGCGCATGGCAAACGATGAAATTATTGCGCTGCAGGGTCTCGGGCGCGGGCACGTGACGGTCGGATTCAACGACGTGATCGTAAACACCATATTGCCGGAGGCAATCAAAGGTTTTCATCAGGCCCATCCGAATATAACCTTCGACGTCAAGGTCGACAGCACGYGGGAGCTCGTTTCGCGGCTGAAGGATGGCGATATAGATTTCGCAGTTGCTTATAATTTCTCCCCGGAAGCAGAGCTTTCATACATGGAGAGCATCTCTCTCAAGATGTATATGATCGCCTCGCCTGATCATCCTCTCGCGGCGCGTCCGTCCGTCACGCTTTCAGACCTCGGCGAACACAATCTCATCTTGCCCGATGGCTCGGGGTTTATACGGCAGATATTCAATATCGCGTTCGGCGGCTCCAAGGCACGGGTCAACCAGATCGTGCAGACGAACTCCTTCGAGCTGATCCATTCGCTTGTGGAATGCGGGGTCGGGGTCAGCGTCGTGACCGGGCGAGAGCAAAAGGAGGATCGGGGGCGACTGAGCCATGTCGAAATCGACGACGCTCTTCTTTCGCGGAATGTGCTCGCCTGCTGCAAATTGCCCGATCGCGACCTGTCGCCGGCCGCGGCGGCGTTCGCTGCAGCCGTATGCGATGCCTTGAGAGCGTTCGAGCAACGCGAAGCGCGCTCGGGCCAAGACGGGGAAGGAAAGACCCTGACCGTCGGGTGATTCCGCGGCGCATCAGGAAAAGGCGAGCCGCCGAGGCCTAAATGGCGAGGCATGCGCAGGCGCGCACCCCGCCGTCGATGAGAAGCAATTCATGCGCATAAAGCATGGCAATCAGGCGCAAGGCGCATGCAAAGCGCCTCGCGGCTAACGTTTGCCGCTTTTCATGAGCCGTAACCTATGCTGCGGCGCAATGCGCTAATTTCGTGTCTTCAAAGAGGCAAAATTGGCGCTTTACGCAGACGCGCAGTCATGAGTAGCAACAGATGTCCAAATGGTCATCTGTATGGCGGTCGACTTGGCATATGAGCGAAATAACTTCGGAATTTGAATTAATTTGCTCGAAATCCGATATGGCTTGGACCGCTTTACAGCGGCAATACGCTGATCGGCTGACAGCACCGGAGATTGATTTCCTCTTCGCACGGCTTGTCCTTGGCCTGACCGCCCCATTCTACGCCGAGCGGGAGCCGGCTCTCCATTTCACGGCCTGCAATGCCCTCGTCGGGCGGAAGCTGCCGCCCGAGCGCGCTCACGCGGCCTTGCGCACCGTGCCGAAAGCCGGCGAGCCATGGATCGAACGAGCCTTCGATCTGGCGGAAGAGCACGGAACAAAAATTGCTGCGACGCTGAAGGAACAGCGCGACCAAACCGATCAGATCAACGCCAAAGCCGATGCGGCACATCGAGAGCTTTCGAGCGGGGCCAAGGAGCACGTGGGCTGATGAC